>JBGCDY010000430.1:0-10908 GCA_045105835.1 Chitinophagales bacterium | reverse complement strand
ACGACGCTCTTCCGATCTCCCAGCAAATTCCAACCCAGCCGATACAGACCCATCCAAATCCAGTTTCCTTTTGATTTAGATTCCAAAACACGAGATATTTTGTATGTAAAAGGCAGTGTTTTGGGGCAAGATACTGTTCACCTATTCGTCAATCATTGGCCCTCTCGATATGGTGGACACCTCGAAACCGATCCCAAACGAAACTTTGTAGCTTCGGTTTTGCGGCAAGCAGTGGACTCCATTTACAGCACAGAACCAAATGCAAATATCATCATCATGGGAGATCTAAACGATTCACTTCACGATGAAAGTGTATTGGAGATACTCAATGCACACAAAGACGATTCAAACCTAAAAGCCAACGATTTGTATAACCTAATGGCAGTATTAGAAGAAGAAGGCAAAGGTACACACAAACACGAAAACCATTGGGGAATTTTAGACCAATTGATTGTTTCTACCTCTTTGTTTCAAAGAAAGCAAGGACTTCAAATTTACCGCAAATCAGCCGTCATTTATGAAGGAGGGTTTCTAATTCAAACGGAAGATAAAAAATTGGGTACTCGCCCTTTTCGCACCTATTCTGGAGCACAATATTTGGGCGGATACAGCGATCACTTACCCATTTATTTAGATTTAATTTATGGAAACTAAGGACTTCAACTCGCCCTTACGACCGCTTGTTCTACACATTTAGATTTAAAAATGGTCAAAAAATAAACCCTCGATTTAGATTTTTGAAGTTTTGCTTAGAAATTCTCCATTGTGAGGAAAGTCAACAGCCTTCAAAGGATAGACTTCAAAAATGGGGAACTTATTTTTTAGACATTACTTATGCTTGTATCTTAAAAACACTTATTTTGTTTTCAAAAAAAACAATACCCCTAATATATGTTGAGTAATAAAGAAATCACAACCTTGATTTTTGGACTGAAAATCAAATATTTACGGACCTCTAAAAACTTATCCTATCAACAACTCCATGAGATGACAGGAATAGCCCTCTCTTATATTCACGATATTGAGAAGGGAAAAAAAACACCCAAACCCGACAAAATTTTTGCCTTAGCAAAAGCTTTGGGAGTAGAATACGATGATTTGGTGTCCTTGAAAGCCAATAAGCGATTGCGTCCAATGATTACGCTCCTTCGATCGGATTTTATCAAAATATTTCCTTTTGATATTTTTGGGTTAGATGTAGGAAAGTTGATGACCTTGTTTTTTCAAACACCAGATAAGGTCAATGCTTTTGTGAGTACGATTATCAAAATGGTGCGTAGTCATCAAATGGGATTGGAGTATTTTTACCAAGCCTCTCTCCGCTCTTATCAAGATTTGTACGACAATTACTTTGAAGATATTGAAGTTTCTGTACGAGAATTCAAGGAGACATTCAATGTGGAAAAAACGAGTGGGTTTGAACCAATATTTTTAGAGTCTTTGCTTCAAAAACACTATGGAATTGAAGTAAACAAAGAAAAATTGTCTTTACATACCAAACTCAACTCCATTCGGTCATTCTTCAAAAAGGAAAAGAAAGTATTTTACATCAATAAAACACTAAGTGAAGCACAGCAAAACTTTTTATTGGGGCGAGAATTGGCTTTTCAATACCTTCAAATCAAGGAAAGACCTTATGAAACACGGATTTTGAAGGCTACAACATTTGAATTGTTGCTCAACAATTTTAGGGCTTCTTATTTTTCGGCAGCTTTACTAATGGATGAAATCGAATTGACCAATGATGTCAAGGCATTTTTGCAGCTAAACACTTGGCAGCCAGAAAAACTTTCCTCACTTTTGACAAAATACAAGGTAACTCCCGAAATGTTGTTTCAACGTTTCACCAATATTTTACCCAAACATTTGAACATAAATGAAGTATTCTTTTTGCGCCTAAAGAGTGAATCCAATTTAAGGACCTTCCAAATCACCAAGGAATTACACCTTTCTCAGTTGCATGAGCCTTATGCTAATCAAAAAGATGAAAAATATTGTAGAAGGTGGGTTTCTATTGATGTATTGAAAAAGCATAGATTGTTGAAATCTGCCGAAAATATGCATTTTGCAGATGCACAGATATCGGATTATTGGCAAACCCCTAATGCTTACCTCTGTCTTTCGATTGCTCAAAAAGAACATGAGGATTCAAAAGAACGAAATAGTGTGACGGTGGGATTGATGGTCAATGAAGAATTGAGGAAGTTGGTGGGTTTTCTAAGAGATCCAAATCTGATTACACGCACAGTCAATACAACTTGTGAACGTTGTTCGATGCCAGATTGTAGTGAAAGAGCTGCCTCACCAATAGTAATTGAAGAAGCAGAACAAATAGAGGGTTTATTGGAAGCTTTGAAAGAACTTTAAAAATAGGCATAAAAAGAGCCTGCTATTCTTTGAATAGCAGGCTCTTGTATCAATATAGTTGCGTATTTATTTCAAGCCTAAAGCTCTCATAGAATCCATATTAACCTGACCAATAGGAAGGCCATTGTCTTTTTGGAATTTCGTAAGTGCTGCTTTTGTTTGAGCACCCATTACATTATCAACTGGACCTGGATCGTATCCTCTTGCACGTAGTGCTTGTTGGATTGCAGAAACAGTAGCAGGAGTCATGCTTGTTTCACAAACAACCTCAACCCATTCTGTAAATCCACCTTCTTTCACCAATTTGCGAGTAGTAACAGTGCTGTATTCAGCAGGAATCTCTACTTCGTTAGTTGTAGCAGGAGAAGCCAATACTTGCTTAGTTACATTTCTGTATTCAGCAGGTACTTCTCTTTCTTGTGTAGAAGCAGGAGATTGAACAACTGCTTTAGTAATCGTTTTATACTCAGAAGGAATCGGAGATTCTTGAGTAGTTGCAGGTGATTTCAATACTTGACGTGTTACTGTTTTGTATTGAGCTGGGATTTCAGTCAAACACCATACTTTACAATCTTCTGGGTTTTGAGACAAACAGTTTGCGTCTGCTCTACCTTTAGACCATTTTGTAGTAGCTGGTTGAACTAAAATTTGTTCTGTAACGGTTTCGTAAGTTGGTGCAATATACTGCAATCTTGAAGATGCTTCTTTCACCAATAATTCTTCTGTAACAGTTGTGAACTGAGCAGGAACAATTTCCAATACTTTGTAAGCTTCTTTCACTAAAATTTGCTCTTGTGCAGTTTGGTAAACAGCAGGAACGATTTCAATTCTTGAAGAAGACTCTTTCAAAAGAACTTGCTCTGTAACGGTTTCATACTGATCTGCAATCAAACATTTTGCATAGCATTTACCAGGTTGAGCATTTGAAGGGAGATCGCCAGCAGATTGTGCAAAGGCGGTGTTTCCTAACCCCATACATAAAACTGTGATGGTTAAGATTGAAACTAATTGTGTAATTTTAAACATAGTTTTCACTATTTTACTGTTAAATAATCAATAAAGCTTTTCTGCGCTTAAAGGTAGAACTTTTTGTTGAAAAAATATAAAAAGCCCCTGCAAATTTTGTTGCAGGGGCTTCGTCAGTCGTGAAAATATCACGAATCTGCATTGTTTATTGGCTTACACCTAAAGCTCTCATAGTTTCAATGTTTAAATTACCTACTGGTAATCCATTGTCTTTTTGGAACTGTACCAATGCTTGTTTTGTGCGTGGGCCTAATACGTTGTCGATTGGACCTGGATCGTATCCTCTTGAACGAAGTGCTTGTTGTACTTCTACAATTTTAGCACGAGTAACTTTTGCTTCACAAAGAACTTCTACCCAATCAGTAAAGCCACCTGCTTTAACCAATTTACGAGTAGTAACAGTGCTATATTCAGCAGGAATCTCTACTTCGTTAGTAGTAGCAGGAGAAGCCAATACTTGCTTAGTTACATTTCTGTATTCAGCAGGTACTTCTCTCTCACGAGTGTTAGCTGGAGCCTGAACAACTGCTTTAGTAATCGTTTTGTACTCAGAAGGAATCGGAGATTCTTGAGTACTTGCAGGTGATTTCAATACTTGACGTGTTACTGTTTTGTATTGAGCTGGAATTTCAGTCAAACACCATACTTTACAATCTTCTGGGTTTTGAGACAAGCAGTTTGCATCTGCTCTACCTTTTGACCATTTTGTAGTAGCTGGTTGAACCAAAATTTGTTCTGTAACAGTTTCGTAGGTTGGAGGAACATACTGCAATCTTGAAGATGCTTCTTTAACCAACAATTCTTCTGTAACAGTTGTGAATTGAGCAGGAACGATTTCCAATACTCGGTAAGATTCCTTTACTAAGATTTGCTCTTCTGCAGTTTGGTAAACAGCAGGAACGATTTCAATTCTTGAAGAAGACTCTTTCAAAAGAACTTGCTCTGTAACGGTTTCGTACTGGTCTGGAATTAAACATTTTGCATAACATTTACCAGGTTGTGCATTAGAAGGCAAATCGCCTGCCATTTGCGCATTGGCAAAGTTAGTTAGCAGTAAACAAACTGCCATGCAAGAGAATACTGAGAGTAACTGTTTGAGATTTCTCATAATCTGGAAAAAATTTAAGTTGTTAAACAATAATAGCTAAAAGAATTAAACCTAATTATGTCAAATACTCGCGAACAAAATTAAGTATTTTTTTATCATTTCAAGCCTTAATCTAAATATTTTTTCGGCTTATATTACATACTGTTCAAAACACTCAGTTTGCACAAAGTATTTTAAATAGTATTTATTTTTATTAGTAGCAGACTATAAATACTTTGTAATACATTTAATTGTATACAAGTTTTTTTAGCCTAAGTACTTTTTATATCAATACTTATCTTTTTTATTCTTGATTGGGTGTCTTAAGAACAGATGCAAAAATAAATAAAAAGCATATAAAAAAAGAATTATTTGCGTTTTGACTTTAGACCTTGCTTAAATGGAGTCGGTCACATTATCCTTCTCTTAAAATATCATGCCAGTGTAAAATTCTGCAATGCTTTACAGAAACTATTAGACTGCTATTGTAAGATTTATGTCACATTTTTTCAAATGTTTCTTTACTTTTTTTATTTCTGCAATTATGGGGGGCTTAAAATATACCAAGTATGGCTTACTTTGATTTGGGGGGAAGGAAACTATCTTTTCTGTATAATTATAAAGACTTACTATCTACAATAAAATTTAATATTACAATAAAAAAGCTACTTTGCAGTATATCCAAAGTAGCTTTTTTGAGTGTTATTTTCTTTGATTAATATTTCTTTTGTTTAGACATTTTTTTGCCTTGTCTGTTGATCCATTGTTTTTGAAGTGGAGAAATGTAGTATTGATTGAACATTGCCCAATCATATTTTAAGTAATAGTTTTCTCCAAAAAAGTGAAGAAGTTTATCCATAACCACTGGATTTTGGAAACCTTTTATTGGTTGTGGGTTATTAATCCCTTCATCCAAAAATACTACTGAAGGGTAGCTTAATTGTCCTCTGGTTAAATAAACGCTGAACATGTTGTATCCTCTCTCTACTTGATGCTCATAATTGAAGTCTCGTCCACGAAAATTAATTGTTTCACGTGTCTCTGCATCAAATTTGACTGGGTAAAAATTTTCGTTGATGTATTTAGCAATCATTGGGTGGTTGAATGTTGATTTTTCCATTCTTTCACACCATACACACCATTCGGTGTATAAATCCACCATGATTTTTTTGGGTTGTTCTTTTTGAAGTTCCATTGCTTCCTTCCATGACAACCAATTAATGATTTCTGGTTTCTCTGTAATTTGATGAAGGTAACGCTTATAGATAGCGCTTTGATTGGTATCAGTGGTAGGACTTTCATTGACAGTGATAGTCTCTACTTCAGTAGTATTTTTAGGAGTTCCATCATTTTCAATAGTGAAGGAAGAGCACAATACAAAAACCGTTAAGAATATAAACACTCTTTTCATACAACAACAACTTTTTTTAGCTGACGCGAATCAACCAGATATGGAGGCAAATAACAATAATAAAACAGAAAGTAAACTTTATGGTTGCAAGATAGTTATTTTTTGATATTTTACTAAAAAGAATATTAGATATTTTTTAAAAAAAATAGGATGAAAAAAAAAATAATCGTGGCAATTACAGGTGCTAGTGGCTCTATATATGCCAAAGTATTATTAGACAAGTTGTTATTATATGAAAATCAAATAGAAGCAGTCGGTATTGTTATGTCCTCCAATGCAAAAGGTGTATGGGAATACGAATTAGGCCATTCAAGGCTTGACCATTATCCGTTTGATTTTTATGATAAGAATAATTTTTATGTGCCTTTTGCGTCGGGTTCCGCCAAATACGAAACGATGATTGTATGCCCTTGTTCTATGGGAACTATGAGTAGAATTGCCCATGGTATTTCTAATGATCTCATCACACGAGCTGCTGATGTCATATTGAAGGAGAGACGAAAATTGATTTTGGTGGTGAGAGATACTCCATACAGCTTGATTCACATCAACAATATGAAAATCATAACGGAAGTAGGGGGAATTATTTGTCCTGCAAGCCCTTCTTTTTATAGTAAACCAACTTCATTTGAAGACTTGGCTGCTACAGTTGTGGATAGGGTTTTGGATTTAGCAGGATTTGAAAATTTGGATGCTTATAGGTGGAAAGAAAATGAGGACAAGGGGAAATAAAAAAAGGCGAGGACCCCACAACGCACCGCTCAACAAAACCCTCCTTGCTGCGATCAAGCCCTGGGGAATTAGGTAAAGGAGCTGGTCTCGTGAGACTCGCCGGCTGCAAAGATAGAAATGTTTTAGATTCCCAACAATGTTTTCTATTAAATTTTTAAAATTGATTTGAAACTCGCTTTTTGCGGCATCTTTTTTTTATTTGATAAAAAGCTCAAATCTATAATAATCAGCTATCATACAAGTTTTTATACTTGTAATACAAACACAAAAAGCTGCAATAAATCTCTTCAAGAAATTTATTGCAGCTTTTATTTAATTTTCGTTTTCTAATTATCTTGATGCAGACTCAAAAGATTGATTGAACAAACTCCAGTCCATTTTTTTGTAATGATTTTCTCCAAAAAACTGTAGCAATCTATCCATCATCGCTACGTTTTGAAATCCTTTGATGGGTTGTGGATTATTAATCGTTTCATCCAAAAAGATTATTGAAGGGAAGGTCAGTCTACCTCTCGTTAGGTAAAGACTAAATAGATTGTAACCTCTACTTCCATCTTCAATATAGCCAAATTTTTGCCCCTTGAAGGATACCTCAGTACGGGTTTCGGCATCAAATTTTACAGCATAAAAATTTTCGTTGATATACTCGACAATAGCAGGGTCTTGAAAAGTCGTTTTATCCATTTTTACACACCAAGAGCACCAGTTGGTATACAACTCTACCATGATTTTTCGAGGCTCTTTTGCTTGTTTTCTCATTGCCTCATCCCAAGTTAGCCAATTGATTGAAGTAGCGTTAATTGACGTACGGGATTTTTTGTGGTCTATTAATGACTTTGTGACTGCTGTTTTTGGTACATCCATTTTTTGATTGACCAAATCCATTATAGAAGCCGCTTTCGGTTTTGAATTGTCTTTTTTGGCTTTGTGCTGTTTTGCCATATAATTGGCACTAAGGAATTGTAAGGAAGGTCGTTTTTTTGTTGCAACCATCGGACTTGCGTACTGAGAAGTCACATTTGTTCTATTTGCGATTTTTGAAGTATTTCCTTGTTTTGTAGGTTTTTCGCCAATAGATGCTGGGCCTATCGAAGGTTGAATTGTTGCAGGAGTATTATTTGGTTTGATGGATGTTGTGACTTCTTTATGGGGTGTTTTTGTGGAGTTAAAATCACCGCCTATTGTGTGCACAACTTTATTATTTGTCGTTTTTACTGTTTTCTTCTCTATTGCAGGCCCAATAACAGCCTCTTTTTTCTCTTCAGGTCCAATCACAAACCCCTCAGGAGCTATATTAGGTGTAGGTTTGATTACATTTCCTTTTTTGTCATTGCCGTCATTATTAAGCGTAGTAAACGACATACACACAAAGCTGCAAAGAATAGTCAGCATAGAAATCAATATATTCTTTGACAAAACACGAACGTATTTAGACGATAGTAAGTTGATTTGCATGGGCTTATTTTTGGGGTGTTAAGAAAAAGATTAGAATACCATTAAATTTTGCCTGTCCTACTTAATCATAGTGGACAATGCGCTGCACTCTTTATGAAAGAAAACTTTCATAAAAATGTAGACATTATATTATCAAGTATACTCCACAAGTAATGGGAAAGTGAAATATCTTGAGAAAAGCCAAAAATTATTTGTGTAATTTTACCTTCGAACAAATTAAATCGTAATGCAGCAAAACATAGAATTTCAAAAGAATGAAGACGCTTTGAAATTAGCTACATCTAGCGTTCGAAGACATTTAGTGAATATATACAAAGGAGGAGGTCACAAAAGAATAGACAAACTTCATGCCAAAGGTAAACTTACGGCACGAGAACGTATAGATTTGCTGCTGGATAAAGAAGCTCCTTTATTTGAATTAGGAGCCTTTGCAGGTTTCGAAATGTATCAGGCTCAAGGGGGATGTCCTGCGGGTGGTGTGGTAGTAGTAATTGGTTATGTAAGTGGTCGGCAATGTATTGTGGTTGCAAATGATTCTACGGTCAAATCGGGGGCTTGGTTTCCAATTACCGCAAAAAAAAATCTAAGGGCACAAGAAATCGCCATGGAAAATCACTTACCCATCATTTATCTGGTCGATAGTGCGGGTGTTTTTCTTCCGATGCAAGATGAGGTTTTTCCTGATAAAGAACACTTTGGGCGTATGTTCCGCAACAATTCTATTATGTCTGCAATGGGAATCCCACAGATTGCAGCAATTATGGGAAGTTGTGTGGCTGGAGGAGCTTATTTACCTATTTTGTCTGATGAAGCCTACATTGTTGAAGGCACAGGTTCAGTTTTTTTGGCAGGACCTTATTTGGTCAAAGCTGCCATTGGAGAAGAGGTAGATTCTGAAACTTTGGGAGGTGCGACTACTCATAGTGAAATTTCGGGTGTCACCGATTACAAAATGCCCGATGAAAAGTCTTGCCTTGAAGCCATTCGGAAAAGCATGGAGCGTTTGGGAAGTTTTCCAAAGGCAGGCTTCAATAGAATCGAAGCCAAAATGCCCAAATTTGAAGTAAAAAACATCTATGGAGTTTACCCTGAAGGCGGTAAAAAACCTTACGATATGCTTCACTTGATAGAGCACATTGTGGATGAAGATTCAATACAGGAATACAAAGAATCTTATGGCAAATCCATCATATGCACCTATGCCCGAATTGATGGGTGGGCTGTGGGCATTGTGGCAAATCAACGAAAAGTTGTAAAAACGAAAAAAGGTGAAATGCAATTTGGAGGGGTTATTTACTCCGACTCAGCAGACAAAGCAGCACGGTTTATCATGAACTGCAATCAAAAACGCATTCCACTTGTATTTTTACAAGACGTATCGGGCTTTATGGTCGGAAGTCGTTCGGAACATGGAGGAATCATTAAGGATGGCGCAAAAATGGTGAGTGCTTTGAGCAATTCTGTTGTGCCTAAATTCACCGTGATTGTTGGCAATTCTTTTGGTGCAGGTAATTATGCCATGTGCGGCAAAGCCTATGACCCTCGTTTGATTGTCAGTTGGCCTTCTGCTAAATTGGCTGTAATGGGAGGCGCACAGGCTGCCAAAACATTGGTACAGATTCAGGTAGCCAGCCGCAAAAAAAGGGGGGAAGCAATTGATAAAGATGCTGAAAATAGCTTATTGAAGGAAATCACCGACCGATACGAACACCAAACCAAACCCTATTATGCTGCTGCTCGATTGTGGGTTGATGCCATTATTGACCCTGTTGAGACTCGACAGGTCATTTCAATGGGCATTGAAGCTGCCAATCATGCACCGATTACCAAAGATTTCAAAGTAGGGGTTATTCAAACTTAGTAATTAAATGCCTTATCGAATCATCTGGTAAGACACAACTCCTCTCCCATTTCCAATCAATATGTTCAAAAAGCAACCTGTGAAACAAACAGGTTGCTTTTTTTATGGCATTTTTTAATCATTCCTAAAACAAACCTGCCCCTTACTTAGTTTGTAAATGTGAAATCTACTTTTTTAAAAAAAATTGTAGTTTAGAAATTCCCATTGCAGCCAACCTACCTTCAAAAATTAAAAAAGCAACCCAACCTCTTAACTTAGTAAAATAGATTAACATACTTCAATCACAACAATGAAGCAGTCTGTTTTTTGAGTCCATGACAGGCAAGCCTAACACCAAATAGAAATGCAAATAAACCTTATGATTAAAACAATGAAATTTTATTGATTCCATAACAAATTTAATTAAAAAATCATTTACATTAGAATAATAAACAAAAACTGACATTAAAAAAAAAGATTTTCTAAAAGCTTTAATAAGTCTTTTAAACTTCTCATTTTTACCTCGTCTTTTTTTATGCATCCACAAACCAACACGTATAATACTAAATACATAAAACACCATTCAACATGTTTACACAAGCCCTCAACTTCAATGCATTTACTGCACTCATTCTTTTATTTTTATTAAGCCTTCCATTGAAGTCACAAGACCACCTTTACACCATTACCTCCAATCCTTTTGATACCAAAGTGCTTATTGCCCAAAAAGAAAAGGACAATTGGGTCTTGGTAGAATCAGAAGCAACGCTTCAAAAGGCAATGGAAGAAGAGTATTATGATGGTACAAAAATCAGTGACATCAAAGTTTCGGAGCAAAACGGCTTATTTTACATCACTGCAAATGGTGTATTGTCCAATGGCAATGAAAAAATTATTCGTTTGAGCCTAACAAGAGGCGGTGAAGCCAAAACCGAATTGTACTTAACAACCAAATCCAAACTCGAATCTTGCTATGCCGTAAGATGTGAC
>JBGCDY010000429.1:0-3534 GCA_045105835.1 Chitinophagales bacterium | reverse complement strand
CGGGAATGGATGTGACGGGGATTAATGCTTTTATGTAACCTTGAAGGGATGGAACGCTGATTGAACAGGTTTTACTGATTGGGAGTGATAAATCTGTTCAATCAGCGTGCTAATCCATCACTACCACCTCACTATCTACTTCATAAAATTCTCCATTGTCCAAAGTCATGGCAACGGTCACTTCAAAATTGGAAGGTACAGAAGGCCCTTGTTTCAAGGTCAGAAAAAAGCTGGGGAACATAAAAGGCTCACGTACTGCCCTCTCCAAATAATCCACTAAGTTTTCTTCATCTTGACCAAAGTTTATGACCATCAAATCATTGAGGCTGCTATTGGCAGGGTGGTCGGCATCAAAATCATTTTTGGTAATTATTTGCAGGTCTTGTAATGTCTCTTTTCCTCCCTGTTCACCGTTTTCAATACAGGAACAGGCATAGGCTGATGGAATCAAGGAAAATGAAAAGTTGTTTTCTGGAGGCAATTGCAGTCCAACATAATCGACTTCAAAATTTGCCCACAATTGATAGGCATCTGAATTCACAGATTCGCCTTCTTCCAATAAATTTGCACTTACTCCACCACTAATATTGTCTAATTTCCAGTTGGCGAGCGTCACTTCACGAATGTCGAAAAATTCCCCTTCCACCAATGCACATTCGCAAGGTGGCTCACAGGAGGGTGCACCAAATCCAAAAAGAAACACAAAGAGAATCAGGAAATGTTTGAAGTATTTCATAGCTGGCTGTTTTGCAGGGTTAAAAAATAAGGGGCTTTTTCTTTTCCATCAATCAGTCTTGAATTTGAACTTGTGTTTTACATTGGCTCATTCCTATTTTCATATTCAAAAACGAACCTTACTTCAATTGGGTTGCCATTGAAGCTGTACAGCCTATTTTTGCAGAAAATGCAGCATATTATTTTTCCTTACTTCAAAAAATCCTTATTTTAGCTATCCACCCAAGTATCATTTTAAGACCATATAAAAACATGAACCTCAAAAGTACCACACATTACAACAAATTATTGCCCCATCCACTTCCTTCAAACTGTTCTTTTGAAGCTGCAATCGGTTATCATGCAAGTGTTTTAATTGAAGGCAATGATGAGTACATCATCAAAATTGCCCAATCCATGAAACAAGGCAGCCAAACATTGTACGATTATTTTATCCAAAAAAACAAAGCAGCTGTATTGGGTGGAAAATACAAGGGAATGTATGTGGTTTTGTCACGAAAGCCAGTAGAAGTAGATGCTTGGCGGATGATGGTTTTGGATGGTGAAAACAAAAAAGATTTTGACGATACAATGGCTTTGCTTAGGCTTAGTTTGAACTTTAGGAATTGAACTTGATTGTTAAAAAAACGCAAAAGAAAACCGAAATTCCCTAACTTGCAGCCTCATAATACCCTTAACAATACTATGCAACGCCAACTTCAAAAGCTGCAAAAAGCACTAAGCGGAAATTTATATTTTGACGACATGATGCGGACGATATATGCCACAGATGCGTCCGTTTACCGAGAACTTCCCCTTGCAGTAGCCATTCCGAAAGACATTGACGACCTCAAAAAAATCATTCAGTTTGCCCACCACAACAAAACTTCCATCATACCCCGAACCGCAGGCACTTCGCTTGCAGGGCAATGTGTAGGAGATGGAATAGTAGTGGATGTGTCTAAGAACTTCACCAAAATACTGGAGGTCAATGCCGAACAAAATTGGGTGCGTGTGCAGCCTGGTGTCATCCGCAACGACCTCAACAAACACCTCAAACCTTACAGCCTGCATTTTGGCCCTTTGACTTCAACGGCAAGTCGGGCGATGATTGGTGGGATGGTCGGGAATAATTCTTGCGGTTTGTACTCAACGGTTTATGGTAGTACTCGTGACCACTTATTGGAGGTCAAAGCCGTTTTGAGTGATGGTTCGGAGGTGGAATTCAAGGCATTGTCCAAACAAGAATTTCGCAAAAAATGTATTGGCAGTAGCCTCGAAAGCCAAATTTACCGCCACATCAGCCAAACCCTGAACCATCCCGAAAAACAACGTGAAATACGGGAGCAATTCCCCAAACCAAGTATTCGCCGCCGCAATACGGGCTATGCTTTGGATGAACTCTTGAAGAGCAATATGTTCACTTCGGGAGGTGACGACTTCAATTTTTGCAAACTCATTGCAGGCTCGGAAGGAACATTGGCATTTATCACCGAAATCAAAATCCACCTCAATCCACTTCCTCCAAAAGAAATTGGTTTGCTGTGCGCTCATTTTGAGTCAATTGATGAGGCATTACGGGCAGTGGTTTTGGTGATGAAACACGAGGTGAGAGCTGTAGAATTGATGGACAAAATCGTGCTGGATTGTACGAAGTCAAATATTGAACAACAAAAAAACCGATTCTTTATTGAAGGAGATCCCAAAGCGATTTTGATTATTGAAGTGGGTGCAGAGCGCAATGCAGAAGTGGCGAGGAAATTGAATGCCATCGAAAAGGATTTGAAGGAAAAGAGAATGGGCTACCACTATCCACGCGTTTTTCCACCCGATGTGTCTCGTGTATGGGCTTTGCGTTCGGCAGGTTTGGGCGTTTTGTCCAATATTCCTGGCGACAAACGACCTGTGGCAGTTATTGAAGATACTGCGGTGGAATTGAAGGATTTACCCGAATACATTGTGGAGTTCACCGACATCATGGACAAGTTCAAACAGCAGTCGGTCTATTATGCCCATGCTGATGCGGGAGAACTGCATTTGCGTCCTTTGCTGAATTTGAAGGATACGGAAGACCGCAAAATGTTTCGGGAGATTGGCGAAGCTTCTGCAAAATTGGTCAAAAAATACGATGGTTCTTTGAGTGGAGAGCATGGTGACGGACGTGTGCGGGCGGAGTTTATTCCGATTATGGTGGGCGAAAAAAACTATCAATTGTTTCGAGAACTCAAGCAGACTTGGGATAAGAACAATCTCTTCAACCCTGGTAAAATCGTGGATGCTGCGCCAATGGACACTTCTCTTCGGTACGAGGCAGAGCAAGAAACGCCTGAATTTGACACTGTTTTTGATTTTTCTGCAACGAAGGGAATACTCCGAATGGCGGAAAAATGCAATGGCACGGGGGATTGCCGCAAAACGCATTTATCGGGCGGAACGATGTGTCCGAGTTATATGGCGACCCGAAACGAAAAAGACAGCACACGGGCAAGGGCAAATGTTTTGCGAGAATTTTTGACTCGAAACAAGGACTACGACAATCCCTTTGACCAGCAGGAAATCTATGATGTTTTGGACTTGTGTTTGTCCTGTAAAGGCTGCACATCGGAATGCCCTTCAAATGTGGATATGTCGACCATGAAGGCAGAATTTCTACACCAATACTACAAAAGCAATGGTGTGCCGAAACGTGCCAAATTATTCGCCAACTTTGGCAAATTGAACAGCATGGCGGCAATTGTGCCTTCTATTAGTAATTTGTTCACTTCAAGCCGATTGACTGCACCTATCCTCAAAAAAATGATGGGAGTTGCGCCTCAACGT
>JBGCDY010000428.1:0-4233 GCA_045105835.1 Chitinophagales bacterium | reverse complement strand
TGTTGCGCCTGTGTTTTTTGGAAGTGCGGTGAATCATTTAGGTGTAAGAGAGTTGCTGGACACCTTCATTCGCATTGCAATCACCCCTCAATCTCGACCTACAACGGTTAGACAAGTAGAACCTTTGGAGAAAAAATTCAGTGGTTTTGTATTCAAGATTCACGCCAATATTGACCCTCGACACCGTGACCGCATTGCCTTTTTAAGAGTCTGTTCAGGGATTTTTGAGCGCAATACATTTTATAAAAATGTTCGCTTGGGTAAACGGATGCGTTTTAGCAATCCAACCAGTTTTATGGCGCAGAAAAAAAGCACAATTGATGCCGCTTACCCTGGTGATGTGGTCGGTTTGTACGACTCTGGTAGCTTCAAAATCGGAGATACGCTGACCGAAGGAGAAGAGTTTATGTTCAGAGGAATTCCGAGTTTCTCCCCCGAAATTTTCAAAGAGTTGATCAACATGAACCCGATGAAAACAAAACAGTTGCACAAGGGAATCCGACAATTGACGGAAGAGGGAGTAGCCCAGTTGTTCAAAACCAAAACCACGAATCAACGGGTTATTGGAACGGTTGGAGAGCTTCAATTTGATGTCATCAAATACCGTCTCGAACACGAATATGGTGCTTCTTGTGACTTCCGTCCCATCAGTCTCCACAAAGCTTGTTGGGTGACTTCAGCAGATGAGGTCAAACTGAAAGAATTTGCCAAACGCAAGGAAAACTACATGGCGATTGACAAGGATGATAATTTGGTGTATTTGGCTCAATCTCAATGGATGTTGCAAACCGAACAAAAGAATTATCCAGATATTGAGTTTCATTCTACATCGGAGTTTAAGACGGATATGTAGAAATGAGTGAGAGTTTTTGTTGATACAAATACCAAAAACGTTTTTTTGCTTTTTCTGAAAGGTAGGATTGTTGAATCATTTGCAGTACTTTAGTTTGTTGTTTGTCAAAAGTCTGAATGAATTTTTCCGCCATTTTCAGGGGGATACCTAATCGTTCTGCCAATTCTATCAAATCTTTTTTTCCGTAACGATAAGAATTGTGTGGAATACGTGAACGCTCTCGTTTTTTAAAGAAATTCATAGCAGGCAATTTGTCATGGTCTAAATGCAAACGTGTATTCAGCAGATCAAAAGCAGGCGATAGGGTCATGATTCCATCTATTTCTACCATGGCAAAGTTTTTTAGATGAGCATCATTGTTGTCAAACATGAAGTTGAAAGCAATCTGTTGAAAATACCTTAACCTTTCAATAGCCGTTATATTGGGAATGTCCCAAATGTTCTCATAACTCTTTTCATTGTATTTGTAATAGCTGTCACTATCTCCTGTCACCCCAAGAATTTGGGCGAAATCTTCCATCAATAAACGACGTTTACCGTCTCTATCAAAGCGTTTGGTCATGTACGCCAAATCACCGTTAGAGAATTTCACCAAAGCATTTTCAGCTACGATGATTCCAAAAAGTTGACCTGCCATTTGCATACTTAGATGCTCGTTTGCAGGAGAGTCTTTACCGTATTTTATACCATCATAAGTGATGGAAGGCTTCAAAATAAATTCCCCTTCCCTTTCTGTCATTTCCAAAGCATTGTTCACAATCTTCAAAGAAACTTTGGATTGTACGCCCGAAATAGACAAACCAACCGCTTGATGAGCTTTGAAATCTCCATAAACATTTCTTTCAAAGTCGAGAGTAGAAGGAATCGTTCGCCCCTCAAACAACCTATCCAAACAGGTGAAACAATAGCCCTCTATTAACTTCAAACCTTCACCTAAACATCCGTAACAATTCATTAATTTTCAATTATTTCTTTCACAGTAATTGCCCCAATTGTATCATAATGAGCCGTTTTGATAAGTCGGGTAAAATGGTCGTCTTTGGGTATTTTCAATATATTCAACTGCAAATCCTTCTGTTCACCTTCTGCCAATAGTCCATAAAAAAAAGAAAACAATTGATTGGATTCGTATTTTTTTTGGGTTTTCGGAAAGGTAAGACTGATTGCAGGCATTTGGGCATTTACAAAATAATAATCATCGTATTCAAAACAATATTTGCCCTTTGACTTAGACAAAATCCCCACCAAGTATTGGTCATCATAAAAAACCTGTGCTTTTTGCATGGTATAAAAGTGTTTTAAGTAGTGAATCAAAATTAAAATAAGAATGAAAATGAAAAAATCACTTGATAAGCAAGTAATTGTAAAATTCTAATTGTTAGAATAAATATGTCACATTACTTAGTCCACAAAAACCTTCAATTTCAGTGCCTCCGAAATTTTTATCAATTGCCGCAGAGTCGGATTTCCCTGACCTCGTTCTATAGTAACCAAGCTTTTTCGGGAAACACCGATGAGTTCACAAAAATCTTCTTGTGTGATTTTGAAGGCTTTTCGCCGCCTTTTGATGCGTTGTCCTATTTCTATGGGAGTCATTCCATCGTGATTTCAATGTGTACGATAAGAAACATTTTCTACTTTTATAAGGTTTTTTGGAGGGAAAAAGTTCATTTTGTGTAATTTAAGATACAATTTTTACGAAGATAATGTAGTGAAACGGATTCTCACCTTATCTATTCAGCTTGTCTTTTGGTATCTATTTTTTGCAGTGCCTTTATTTTATTTGTTATGTTGATAATAAAAGCATACTTTAGAAAAATAACTATTACTCAACACCACATTTAAAAAAAATGAGAACACTCCTACAATTCCTTCCTCTCCTCTATTTTTTCTTTGCTTCACAATGTATCTATGCACAAGAAGAGTACGAACTTTTGAATTTTCCTCAGCCAGGAATGTCCCAAGGAGCAGTTTATTATGGTTATTCTCCCGTTGTGGGAGTTCCGAATATTACAGATTTTAGTTTCCAATATGATAAGGACACAATTGTTTGTGACAAAAAATACAGTAATTTTCTTCTTGCAGAAGGCGAAAATGTATTGATGAGGTATGATAATGGAAAAATTTATCATGGAGCATGTGAATCCGAAATATTAATGTATGACTTTAGCTTAGAAAAAGGTGACACGTTTGACTGGGGTGGTCTCCTAACATTAATAGTAGACACCACCTACATAATCACGATGCAAAATGGTCAAAAACGAAAAATATTGGGATTAACAGGCGAGTTTGGTTCTCATGCACAGACTTGGATTGATGGAATCGGAGACATTAGTAAAGGTTTTTTTAGACCAGAAGGAAATTTTGAAGCATACGGAGGAGAACTCATTTGTCATAAAGACAGTTCAGGCTTGGTTTATCTGTTAGAAGGTGGTGAGAGTGATTGTGATAAGTGGACTTGTCCTTTTGTAAGACCCGCATTTACCTTTGAAGATATTGAAAAGACCGTTTATTTTAAGAATCAATCCCAAAATGGAGAAACTTATGAGTGGACATTTGGAGATGGTTCTTTAATAGATAATAGTTCGAATCCTGTTCATACTTTTGAAGATTCAGGATGCTATGATATTTGTTTGAAAGTTAGCAATTCATGTGGTCGAAAAGATAGTCTTTGCAGTAAGATTGGTGTCGGATTGGAGGAAGGCTGGGAGTCCAATTATTTTGATTTTGAGTTCGAGTATGATTTTAGCACAATAAGAGATGCTCACTTTGTAAATGTAGATGTTGGATGGGCAGTCAGCTTGAAAAAAATATACAAGACAATAGATGGAGGTAAAAATTGGACACAACAGTCATATCCAGAAGGTTTAGAAGGTAATTTTAGACAGTTTCAATCAATACATTTTTTTGATAATCAATTGGGTATTGTGACATCTGTCACTTCAGGCACTTCTGATGAAGATATTAGTTCAATAAGCAATTTATTGATTACCAAAGATGGAGGTGAAACGTGGAAAGATGTTACCATTGGGGGAGGAGCATTTTACTTAGACGGAGTATGGGCAAGTGATATGGTTGCCTATGTCACAGGGCAACAAAGACTTTCTTCCCCACCAGAAATAGCCATCCCTGTTATTCTGACAAAAGATGGGGGAGTCAGTTGGGAAGTTCGACAAGTAGAAGATGAGTTCAATGGATTTGACATATTTACTTTGAGTGAGTACATAGTTTTTGTAGCAGGTAGTGATGACAATTCAAAAGAAGGAAAATTAGCTGCAAGCTAGGATGGAGGAGAAAAGTGGGTGATTTTGTTGACCGTTCCAAATCACTTTAGAAATGTTTTTGCTATTGACAACCATATATGGTCTATCACTAATGAA
>JBGCDY010000427.1:0-3698 GCA_045105835.1 Chitinophagales bacterium | reverse complement strand
AAAGAACCACAAGCCACCCCAATAATTTTTTCGTTTTTTTAAGAGCCTGGTTCGGTGATGTCTTCTGATGGCTCTTTGGGAGGTTTTCATTGTGGAGTTTTTTGACTTCAAAGGATAATATTACAAAAAAAGCATTCAAGTTCCACAAATTAATTCTTCATTAGCCGTAACTATCTACATAAACTGCGGAAAGTATCTTCAAAGTAGTAGATTCCGCAGGTTATCGCAAAAGAACTATGGGATTTTAACCGTCCCATCCCGATAAAAATCCAAAAACTGATTCAACAGCTCTTCAATCACCTCTCGCTGCAAATCTTCATTCGGATTCACCCGCAAAATCTTCATCCTCGACCGATTTCCCTGCTCCAAAAGTGGATGCTCGATTCGTTTTCCTTCCACAATTCCGATATATGGTTCACCCGTCTTTTTGTTTGTCCACAAGTAGCAAAACATCTTTTGTTTGTAGCAGAAAAAAGGCATTCGATACTTCCATGCAGCGGTGAGATTTTCGTCCAAACCCAAAATGATTGCCTTCAATGATAACAAGCAACCTTTGGTAGGTTCTTCCTGATGGGCGTAAAAAAGGTCTAAAGCGTTTAGCATGGCATTTTATTTTAGAGCAATAAAAATACCGACTTCTGCGTCCGTTGGATTTTGTGCTTTCTCTCCATACACTTCAAAATCAGCCGTATAAGCTCGCTTCAAATCCATGCCCCATATTTTTACCCATTCGTCATAAACCAATCCTTTGGTCAAATCCCCCTTTGCAGTCAATGAACCATAATTTCCCCCTTCAAAAGTAAATCCCTCCAAACCTTCTGGGACATCGTCCAAACTTTCTACCCGACAGCCCAAAACAGTGGTATAAGGTTGTGTATAATCGCCTTCATATTCTGTATAAATCGAGTAAACCGATTCGTCGATTTTATTCGGAATTTTGGCGGATACACCTTCTGCCATAAACCGCCCCCACAATGCGCCAATATCTATTCCTGCCTGATTGTTTTCGTTTGTCGTTCTTACCGAAATTCCAATGATATTGAAGGCTTCTAATTGTACATTTTTCATGATGATGTTATTTTTTGATAATTTTTAGACTAAATGAGGAGAGAAGCGAGAAGTCGGATTTTTCTACTAATAATGTCTCCCCTCCCTGTTCTCGTTTCTCTCCTCCAACAAGATTACCACAAAGATAAAGACAGCTTATGACAAGGGTATGTCAGGGGTGTTTCGAGATTTCTCACTGCATCGCTCAAAATATTCTTGTAACGTCATCTGGTGAGGCTCAAAGTGTTGATTTTGAATGGAGAGTCGGTGAATGCGGTCAATCCGAAAAGCCCTAAAATCTTTCCGCAAACGACAAAAAGCAATCAAAAGCCAATTGTCTTGTGTGCTGTAAAGTGCAAAAGGTTCTACACTGCGTTCGCTGACTTCGTTTTGCAGGGAATGATAAGTGATTTTGACGACATTGAAGTTGGTAATGGCAGATTGAAGAGGAATCAAATAAGAGCTTGTTTTTTCATTCTCCAGATTGTTCCGAAACACAATTCTTTGCGAAAGCAAGTGGGCTTTGTCCTTTTGTCGGTATTGCAGCACTGACTTTATTTTGGTGATGGCACTCTTGTAGTGTTCGATGAAGGATTCGTCTTTGTTCTTGAGAATCAATTGTTCGGCGGTAATCAGGGCATTGGCTTCTGATTCCGAAAACATGATAGGTGGGAGGTTGAAGCCTTGCATGAGGGTATAACCTTTGCCTTCTTCGGTGATAATGGGAACGCCCGATTTTTCGAGGGTGCGGATGTCTCGGTAAACCGTTCGGATACTGACTTGGTGTTTTTCGGCGATTTCTTTGGCGGTCAGTAGGCGTTTGGATTGAAGTTGGGTGAGGATGGAAGTTAGTCTCGAAAGTCTGGGTTTTTCTTTATTGGTCATAGCGTAAATTTAACCAAATAATTCCTACAACCCACAAATACAATTGCACTCTGAACACACCGTAGAGACGTTTTATTAAAACGTCTAAAATGATAATGTAATGCTTCACTTGCACTCGTTTGCAACGAGTGCTTAACATTTTCCGTCGTTTCAAACGACAAGGTCTTACACACTCGTCACAGACGAGCGCGAGATTTGAGGAGGTTTTTCATTCTTAATTTTCATTCCCGAATCAGTTCGATTTTGCCAATTCTCTGGTTACAACTTGACCCAAACCCGAATCATAACACCGAACCCAATAAGTTCCTTTGGGAAGAAAAGAGATGTCAATATCGCCATTGGGTTCGATGTACTGTCGAATTTTGATGCCTGCAAGATTCCATATTTCAATTTTGTCAATATTCAAATTCTCTGCTTCGACTCTAAAGGTTTTTTTGGTCGGATTGGGAAATAAAAGTACCTCAAATTTATCACTTACAGCCCTTTGTTCAACTGCCAGTTTTTTTGGAATAGAGAGATATATGATTTCTCGGTTGGACAACAAACGATTGTAAATCCGTACTTCATCTATTACCCCTTCAAAATATTTGTGGTTGCCCTCATATCCATAAGGGTAATTTCCTATAGACAAGACCTCTGAATTTGCCAATGAAGGGTTTTGAGAATTCGATTCTACCGAAGTGTCAAAATCTCCATCAATCCATATTTGCCAAACATTCTCATGAACCACTCCCAAAACATGGTGCCATTCGCCATCGTTCACCACTGCATTGGAAGCCGCATTGGTGTAAACCCCACTCTTGTTTCTACCCCCAAATCTGACATGACCGTCATTGACTCCGAGGTGAAAACCGCTATCTTCCTCCCAATTGTATTTACAAACGATGTAGCCAATTTTGTCGTTTGTGGTTTTAATCCAAGTGCTTATGCTTGCTACATTGTCAATTCCTCTATTGTCCACCCCACAAGAAACTGTTGCATCTTTTCCGTTGAAATACAGTGCATTATTACTCAATCCACTCAAACCCTCTTCTGCAATAGCTCCATTGATAACTCCTTCAATACTCATTGGACTACCATCTGTTGCGTGGTCATTCAATGAGTAATAAGCCACCAAATCTTGGTTCAAATCCATTTGGGCAAATGAATGCAAGGCGAAAAATAAGGACAATGTACTTGCCCACAAAAAATGTGAAATTTTTGACTCCATGATTCTTTTTTAGCTTTCAAAGCTTATTGAGATTCATCCCCAATCCTCTCATATAAATAGCTCTGATATATTTGTATATATTCGATTCAATCAAAGATATAAAATTCAATTCTCAAAAGCAAAGGTTTGAACAAAACTAAAAAGAGCTTATACCACCATTAACTCACTGATAATGCCATCCGCCAAAAATTTCCCTTGATTGGTCAAAACCAAAAACTCCCCTTTTTGCTGCAATACCTTCTGCTTCACAAAAGGTCGAATCTCCTTCAATAAATGCCCATACAAAACCGCCCCAAACTCCCTTTTCACTTTCTTCAAATCACAACCCCAAATCGTCCGCAAAGAAGTCATGATGTACTCATTGAAGCGTTCGGAAGCCGTCAAAACCTCTACTTCTTTTGGTACATTTCCCTTTGTAATTGCTTTGATATACTGCTGGTTGTGTGCCACATTCCATTGGCGGGTAAACCGACCATCAAAAGAATGCGCCGCAGGGCCTAAGCCAATATAGGGTTTGCCCTTCCAATAACTGCTGTTGTGTTTCGATTCCCAACCT
>JBGCDY010000426.1:0-6499 GCA_045105835.1 Chitinophagales bacterium | reverse complement strand
GGTATTTTTTCTCCTCCTGCCGCTATTTCCATTGCTTTGGCAAGCCCTACTGCTCGCACCAAAAACCAAGAAGAGCCTGCATCGGGTGTCAAACCAATGTTGATGAAAGCGTAGCGAATATTGGCGGTGTCAGCCATGATTCGAAAATCACAGGCTAAGCCAAAACCGATTCCTGCTCCCGCCATCGAACCGTGTACTGCTGCAATTATGGGCTTGTCCATTTCTGCCAAACGACGCACACAATTGCCATAGTTCATATTGAGGTGATCCCGTACTTGTCTTGGCGTTCGTCCTAAATTTGAGCCCAAGTCAGCTCCTGCACAAAAGCCTCTACCACTGCCATGTACTACCACTGCTCGGACTTCTTTGTCCACCATTGCAGCATCCAAAGCTTCGCCAAAATCGGCTAAAAGTTCGTCTGTAATCGCATTGTAGTTTTTGGGTCGATTGAGGGTAATCACCCCAACTTTACCTTCTTTTCGGTAGAGAACTGTTTTCATCTTTCTTTTCTAATTTACTGTTTGTCTAGGCTGTTTGCAAATTTAGTACAAAAATCCTAAAAATGCTTAATTTTTGAGCAATAAAAAAACTCCGAAAATTTTTCAATCTTCGGAGTCCTATTCAAGAGTTATAAACTCTGTCTAATCAATTGTTTTTCAAGCAAATTTTATTTATTGCCAAAAGTGTAAGTTACTTTCGCCAATACTCTTCTACCGATTCTTGGCATGTTGGTTAAGTATCGGTATTCATTGTTGAACAAGTTGGTTGCACTCAAGTCAATCGCCAAACCCTTATCGAATTTGTAACCAACTGCCATATCAACCAAGTTTCTCTCTTCTGTATCTCCTGCAAACTGTCCTGCGCTTGCAAAGTAAGAATCATCGTGTTGGAAAGAGATATTTCCACGAATACCCGATTCTGGTGTATAAGTTACTCCCAAACGAAATTTGTTTTCAGGAATATTCAAGTAACTTGGTAGTGGAGTACCACCTTCTATACCAACTACGTTTTGCATAAATTCGTTGGTACTTACCCAAGAGTAGTTGAAGAATGCAGACAAGTCTTGGCTAAAGTAGTATTCTAAGCCTAAGTCAGCACCTAAATAATCTCTTTCATCAAAAGTTCTGTAACCTGCTGCTAAGTGTGTTACACCATTGTCAGGTACTTGATCTGTTTGAACAGTTGCGTGGAAAGGAAGTGCTGCAAAAACTTGTGCCAAAGAAGCACCACCAAAAGCATCACTTGGTGTATTGATAGCACCATCGCCTCCTGCTGTGTAAGCTCCTGCGATAGCAGGAAGTAAAGCTGCTGTAATACCTGCTGCTTGTGCTGCTGGCAAACCTGCTCCAACCAATGCTGCTTCTAAAGGTGCGGCTGCACTTGCAGAAACGGCTGCTCCCAAATCACCTGGCAACTGATCTAAACCACTGAATACAAAAGCTGGAGAAATAGCCGTAAACTGAGAGTTGTTTTTCTCTTTAACATAGTAAAGGTCAAAAGTGACACCTACCTTATTTGCAACCAAACCTTTGTAACCAAATTCCCATGTATCCTGTATACTAAGAGCAGAAATAGGCGCATCAACTAATCCCAATGGAGAGCCATCAAAAATATTGAAACCTCCAGACAATGAACCTGTCGTACCTAAAGTTGCAGGGTTCACATTATTCAATACATTTGCTATGACAGGTACAAGTGGAGCCAATGCTGGGTCTTGACCCAATTGAGCAGAAATTCCCGCCACAACTGCATCATTTACCAAAGTATGAGGAACACCCAATGGCAAACCAGGTGTACCAACAGGTACATCAGGAATCAAACCGTTGAACCAAGAAATCATTGCATTATCATACGTTTGTGGTGTTTTGTTTCCGTACAACCACACATCGAATGAACCAGGAATGATGGTGGAAAGTGGGAAATCAATGTTCAATTGAAGGTTAGAAACAGAAGAACTTGCTTGGTTGTAAGAAGCTCTAAAGGTATGTGCTGCACTTGCCTTGTAGACTAGCGCTGCTCTTGGAGAAAATGAACTTTCGTCAATAAAATTGAACTGGTCAAAACGTCCTGCAACTACCATGTCCAATTTATCTGCCAACTTCAATTTACCTTGTAAGTATCCTCCAATAATAGAGAAATCATCATCATCTTCGTTTCGACCATAGACCAAGTTTTCTGTATTTTGTCCTGCAAAACGGTAATCAAAACCTGCTGTCCAATTGGAGTTCAGAAGACTTGGTACATCAAAGTTGTATTGCAATTGTGCTTCCAATTGTGTTCTTCCTATAGGAGTTCTATTTCCTGTTTGATACAAAAAGGTAGGGTTATCTTCTGATCCACCATCGTTATCTACGAAGAATACCTGTGCAAATAAACCTCCTGCTTGTACTCTTGCTTGAGTCCAAATTTCTGTTGCTTGTGCCAATCCTTCTCCTTGCTCATTGTAAAAAACAGAAGATGCTTGGTTGTAACCACCAGAAACAAAAGCGCTTAAATTATCTTTAGGTCTGAATTCTAATGTTGCATTTACTGAAGTATTGAACCAATCATCTTGCATTGGATTTCCATCACCATCATCATCCAAGTCTTCCAAAGTAAGTAAAGTTCTTGGTGTACCAAAAGCATCTACAATTCCTCCACTAACAGCTGGTTGAACGATTGTTGTTTGGAATTTTGCGATTTGAGCAGCGTCATCTGGATCTTCAGGATCCAATGTAAACTCATCACCTCTTTGGTAACGAGCATTGATTTTGTAACCAAATTTGCCGTTTTCGGCTCTACCTGCATGGCGAATATTTGCACCATAGGTACTCAATGAGCCACCTATGAATTCTACAGCTGTTCCTGGAAAGTCAATAGGGTTTTTGGTAATAAAATGAACTACCCCTTGCGTTACACCAGGACCATACAAAGCTGAACCAGGACCACGTACCACTTCAATTTTTTGAAGATCGATGTTGCTGATACCAGCATTGTCTGTTTGGAAAGTTCCGATACCAGCACCTACCAAACTTCTGTAGTCCATAATAGGAAATACACTCGTACCAAATAAACCTGCACCGCCACGCATAGAAATGTTGATTCTGTTGGCAGATTGTTGTTGAATCTGAACACCAGGTGTACTGATAAGGGTACGAACAGGGTCAGTAGCATTGGCACTCACCTCCAATTTACGAGCAGAAATAACAGATACCGAAGCAGGTGCTTCCTGTACTTTTTCACGCTTACGAGAAGCAGAGATAACTACTTCTTGTCCGAAGAGTACTCCTTCAACCAAACTTACATCTATGTTGTCATTGGCTGAAACCACATTAACTATTTGGGATTTATAGCCAACATAACTTACTTCTACTTCCCATGGAAGAGGTTTTCCATTGGTAAAAGTGAATTTGCCATCAATATCTGTGACAGTCCCGATTGTAGTTCCTTTAATGACGACGTTTACTCCAATAAGCGCCTCTTTGGTGACACTATTCGAGACAGTCCCCGAAATAGTGGTTTGAGAAAATGCGGGCACTGTAATCAGCAGTGCAAATAATAGTAATAGATTTCGCATCATAATGTTCGAATTAAGAATTTAATTAAATGTATTTACGATATAGTTAATATCAAGTAAAAAATATATTCGTTTGTTTTTTAGGCAAATAGAAATATTCGAGGTAAGTGAGATGAAGATTTAAGAAAGATTTTGGTTAGTGTGTGTCCAAATATAGAAACTAAGTTCAACAATACAAAAACTTGGGTAAAAGATTTGACAAATTGGAAATTTATTCGACTTTGTTAAATCATAAATTTCCAATTCTTCTTAGATTGCTATAATCTCACATTGAAGTAAATACTAAAAAACAGCATTTTATATAAAAAAAAATTATTTTTGTGTATTCAATATACAAAAATGATACTCATTCTTTGTTTTAAATAAAAAAAGAGCCGTATCTTTTTAAAAAAAATACGACTCTCCTTCAATGTTCATAAGGGTTTATGAAACCTTCAATTTCAGTCACCTTATTTGAAAGTATATGTTGCTTTTACCAATACTCTTCTACCAATTTTAGGTAGGTTAGGGAAAGCTCTATATTCATTGTTCGTGAGGTTGGATGCAGACAAATCGACTGCTAATCCATTTTCAAATTTGTAACCAACTGCTGCATCAAACAAATTTTTGACATCTGTATCTCCAGAAAACTGACCATAATCTACAAAGAAAGAATCATCGTGTTGGAATGAAATATTTCCTCTAAGACCTGATTCAGGAGTATAGTTCAAACCCAAACGATATTTACTTTTTGGCGCATTCAAAGTATAACGCAAAGGAGAGTCAGCTGCTTCCCCCAAGTCTTCACCTTCAAAAATATTTTCGCTCAACCAAGAATAGTTGAAGAAAGCAGAAAGGTCTTGAGAAAAGTTGTAAGTCAATCCAAGGTCAGCCCCTAAATAGTCGATTTCACCAAAATAACGGTATCCCGCAGCAGAGTGAACCAAACCATCTTCTGGTACATTCAAGGTTTCGACTGCTCCAATGATGTTAACCAATCCTCCCAATGCTCCTACAAAACCATCTCCACCAGCAGTATAAGCACTATTCAAAGCGGTTCCCAATCCAGCGGCTTGTGCAGCAGCAGTAGTAGCATCCACACCACCTGCTATTAAAGCAGCTTCAATTTGTGGCTGAATAATAGATTGAACCTCTGCACCAAGTGAAGCACTCATTGCTTCTGTATTTGCCAAACGAATAGTAGGGCTAATTGCAGTAAATTGGCTAAAGCCTTTAGACTTGTTGTTGTAAATATCCAAACTTACTCCTAACTTGTCTGCAATGAATCCTTTGTAACCAATCTCATACGTGTCTGTAATATTGATAACCGCAGTAGGCGCATCAATTGGAGTCAATGGCTGTTGGGTAAATAAATTGTAACTTACAAAATCTCCTCCAAAACCAGTAGGTGTATTTGCAGGGTTAGTCAATAAAGCAGTCAATAAATCCACTGTTGGACCTGGTAAAGCATCAGCTAAACCTGCCAAAACATTTCCTGTAACTGCACCATAAGGAATAGCCAAAGGCAAACCAGGTGTACCATAAGGTAAGTCAGGAACTCCAGGAATAGACATATCAATCATAGGATTTTCGGCAAACTGTTGACCATTTTTGGATCCAACCAACCAAACATCAAATAAACCAGGAACGGGAGTTGACACAGGGAAGTCAATATTTATGTTTAAAGCTGTTGGAGGTGCAGAAGAACGGTTGTAAGAAGCTCTAATTGTATGACGTGGATCTGGCTTGAATACCAATGCTAAACGTGGAGAAAACTCTCCTTCATCCAAGAAGTTAAACTGATCGTATCTACCTGCTGCAATCAAATCGAGCTTATCACTCAATTTGAATTTCGATTGTAGGTACCCTCCAATAATCGTGAAATCATCATCATCTTCAAACCGACCATATACCAAGTTTTCGGTATCAGAAATGGCACTGCGGTAATCTACTCCAGTAGTCACATCTGCATTCAACAATTTTGGAAGACTGAAATTGTATTGAAGTTGTCCTTCTATTTGTTTTCTACCTACAGGTGTTCTATTTCCTGTTTGGTATAAGAAAGTAGGTCTTTCTTGTGTTCCACCGTCATTGCTCACAAAGAAAGCTTGTGCAAACAATCCTCCTTTTTGAACACGAGCTTGTGTCCAAATTTCTCCAAATTGAGTCAAGCCTTCTCCTTGAGAGTTGTAGAATACTGCAGAAGTCGTATTGTAGCCACCTGATACAAAAATACTTAAATCATCTTGTGGGCGAAATTCCAAGGTTACATTGGCAGCAGCATTGTCCCAGTGATCCTGCATCATGTTGCCATCGCCATCTGGATCTAAGTCCGCCTCTGTGTATAAAGTAGTTGATGGGGCAGTCACATCTACTACTCCATTGGTGACCCCAGGTTGAATAATTGAAGTTTGAAATTTGGCAATCTGAGCGGCATCCTCTTCCAAATCCAATACAAATTCATCCCCTCTTTTGTATTGAGCATTGATTTTGTAGCCAAAAGTACCTTTTTCGTTTCTACCTGCATGGCGAACCGTTGTACCAAATGTACTCAATTCTCCACCCATGATTTCTACTGAAGTACCAGGATGCTGGATGGGTGTCTTCGTAATAAAGTGAACCACACCAGAAGTCACACCAGGGCCATACAATGCAGAACCAGGACCACGAACTACTTCAATTCTTTGAAGATCTAATGAACTAATACCCGACCCATCTGATTGGAAAGTACCAATACCTGGACCTGACAAGCTTCTGTAATCCATAATTGGGAATACGCCTGTATTGAAGAGACTCGCAGAACCACGCATTTCGATGTTGATACGGGCTGCTGATTGCTGCTGAATCTGAACACCAGGTGTACTGATTAGGTTACGTACGGGATCCGCAGCTTGTGCTGAGGCTTCCAGTTTTCGAGCCGTAATTACGGAGATTGAAGCAGGAGCTTCTTGTACTTTCTCACGT
>JBGCDY010000425.1:0-6069 GCA_045105835.1 Chitinophagales bacterium | reverse complement strand
TTTGGTGACCAGACATGGAAATTACTGCATCATTGATGGAAATTATTTCATTGGAGATGAGTCAAACAATGTGGGAGGTGTTCGATTGATTAATACGGGACATTGGGTGACCAACAATTACTTCTACAATTTGAGAGGCACGCAGTTTAAGAGTCCTTTGGCGGTGATGAACGGAATTCCCAAATCACCTTTGAACCGCTACAATCAGGTAACAGACGTGGTGATTGCCCACAATACTTGGGTCAATTGTGTGAATCCGTGGCACTTTGGCGTGGGTTCTAATGTAAGCCAAAAAGATGTGCTTCCACTTTCTGAAATTCGCTCGGCAAGACCGATTAGAACCACCGTTGCGAACAATCTTATCTACAATGACAAAGCAGACAAAGCAGACAAAACGCCTATCGTTGCCCATGACAAAGTGGATGGTATCAACTTCCAAAACAACCTTATCAGCAATCAAGGAGCAGATTTTGAAAAGCAAGAAGGATTGGAGGCAGCTTCGATTGAAGTGACTGAAGTAGCTCAATACATCTTTGCACCCAAATCGGGATTGGAAGGAAAAGAGGTGTTTGTAGGTTTTGATTTTGAGACGATTGAGAAAGATATTTTCGGGAATACTCGCTCCAATAAAAACGCTATTGGTGCAATGACACAAAACCCTACATCTGCCCCAAATCTTTTGGAGTACAGCAAATATGGTCCTTCTTGGTTCTCCAATGAAAAGGCTGACACTCCTCCAACAACACTCACCGCTTCTGCTGCTGCAAATGATTTGGCGGCAAAAATTGCGGAGGCTAAAGATGGAGATATTGTGGCTTTGGGTGCTGGGGATTATGCCATTGCAGAACCTTTGGTCATCAATAAAAAAATCACTCTCCAATCTGCAAGTGCAGGTGAAAAGGCTCGCATTGTTTACACGGGTGCTGAAAATACACCTATTTTTGAGATGTAGCCCAAAGGAAATTTGATTTTGAACAATCTAATATTGGAGGGAGCAGGAACGCAATTTGCTTTTGCAAGTTTGAAGGAAAACATGTCGAGTTTGTACCAATTGGAGGTTTCGGGTTGTGAAATCAGCAACTTCAATTATGTCTTGAAAGCCTACAAAGAATCCTTTGCAGATGCGATTTCTTTTGTGGAGACGAGCTTCAAAAATTGTGCAAACGGTATTGAATTGTCGGAAGAAACGAATGATAAGGGCGATTACAATGTGGAGTTTTTGACCGTTGATAAATGTACCTTTGAAGGAATCAAAAAGAATGTGATTGACTACTATAGAGGTGGTTATGATGAATCGACTATTGGAGGTAATTTGTCGGTGACCAACAGCAGTTTTACCAGTTGTGGTGGAACAGAAGAGAACGGTATTTTGTTGAATACAAGAGGAATCATCAATGTGGACATTTCAAAAAACACCTTCAAAAACAATCGAGTGAAATTGGTTGCGCTCTTGTGGGGTGCTAAGAACAACACGCATTCGGAGAATGAGATTGTGAATTCTGGGAAGATAGTTGTGGAGGAGAATTTGAAATTGAAGTTGATGTATTGATTTGAGAAGTGGGAAGCGAGATGTGAGAGGAGGGAAGTCCGTTAGGACTTGAATATTTATTGACAGGGCAACTTAAAAGAACCAGCCAATTAAAATTGGCGATTACATAAAAAAAAATGGTCAAAAGGAATCGGATACCTCGGAGGTATCCGATTCCTAATAAACAAAAAACAATGAAAAACATACGTTTAATCTACTTATTTACCTTCTGTACATTTCTATTCACAAACACCGTGAATGCAGAAGTTTTCAAAGTGAGTTCCCAATCGGAATTCAACAGCGCACAAGACGATGCAGCGGTAAATGATTCAATCATTTGGGAATCTGGCACTTTCTCAAATATCTATATGAACATCACCAAAAGTCGCCTTTTTATTGCAGCGGAGACATTGGGACAAACGGTTTTCAATGGAAATTCAAAGGTCAAGGTTTCAAGTGATTATATCACTATGCAGGGCTTTCAATTCATTGGAGGCGACATCGGTACGAGTGATGTTTTCAGTATTTATGGAAGTTACTGTCATTTTACGCAAATCAATATCAGAGCCTACAGGTCTTATAAGTATTTGAGAATACGAGAAGTATGTCAGTACAATAGTGTGACCTACTGCAATTTTGAAAATAGGCTGAATCTGGACGACCAAAACATTCTTTCGATTTTGGTGGATGACACAAACCCAGGTTACCACAAAGTACAACATTGCTCTTTCAAAAATTTTGAAGGCGAAGGCAATGACATGGGCATTGAGCCGATTCGGATTGGAGTTAGTACACAAGCAGATTTCAATAGTCGTTCTTTGGTCGAATATTGCTATTTCACAAAATGTGATGGAGATGGTGAAATAATTTCGAGTAAGGCAGGGCAAAATGTCTATCGCTACAATACCTTTGAAGACAACCCAAAGGCGGAGTTGGTCTTGCGTCATGGTTCAGAGGCGATTGTGTACGGCAATTTCTTTTTGAAGGGCAAAGGAGGAGTTCGGGTACGAGAAGGACAAGACCACTATATTTACAACAATTACTTCTATGACATTGACGACCGACCTATCTTTTTGCAGAACGAAGACTCTGACCCCTTGGACAATATCAACGTTGCCTTCAATACCGTCATCAATTGTGAGCCAGTTATTTTAGGAGGTGCAGGTTCTTTCGACCCAACGAATGTGACGATTTCCAACAATATTTTTGCAGACCCCAAGGAGTTTTTATTTGCCGACCGAACAAGAAATGAAACTTGGATTGGAAATATTGCCTTTGGCACTATAGGATTGCTACTTGAGGGACATGAAATGACTGTCATAGACCCATTATTGGAGGAGAACAGTGCAGGTTTTTTTGGTCTATCCGAAAACAGTCCTGCCATCAATACGGCATTGCCTGGCTATGCAGACTTACCGCAGTTTGAAGGGATGGATCCTGTAGATGCCAATGTGCGGTTTGATTTGATGGGTCAAGAACGTCCGCAATCTATTGAAGAAAGAGATATGGGCTGCAATGAATACCCACACAATGTTTTGATACGACCCATTGCTACAGAGGCAAATACAGGCCCGACTTACAATACTTCCCTACTGCCTTCAGAGCTTTCGGATTATGGTTCTGGCGAGGTGATTATCACTGAATACCACAACCGCCCACAAAAACCTTCGGATGAACAATTGGCGGCTGCATTGCCCAATAATCCTGACGGGGCAGATACTTCTCCAAATGAAGGACATACAGAATGGTTTGAAGTATATAATACAACTGACCAACCTATAGTGATGGATGGTTGGACACTTACAGATGCTTCCAGTTCCTCCAATGTCACCACCATTACAAGCTTCACCCTTGCACCAAGGTCTTATGCAGTTTTCTCTGGCTTCAATATTCCAGAAGCCCAAGGTGGAGTAGAGTTCGACTATTTCTATGACTACAAAAAACCGAGCTTCAACAATGAAAGTAGCTATGCCGACGAAGGAGACACTTCTTGTCCCGATGGTGTAATCATCGCAAAAGCAGATGGTTCTTTGGTGGACGAAGTTCATTATGATTATGGCTATGGTGAATACATTGGCAATGAAAGTTCTGGTTCTTGTAAAGACAATACTGCTCCAATTGGTATCCCTGCAATGGGAGGCTCTTCCAGGGTTTCTTTTATGCTGAACGTAAATCCAGAGGTGATGAATTCCGAAGCAAACGATTTCGCTGAAAACTGGTCTTTTTCTACCATTACCTATGACGAAGAAGGTGGTCAAAAAGGAACACCAGGTTTGGCAAACGATGGTAGTTTACCACCAGAACCAACAGAGTTTGGTTCTGGTGAAGTGATTATCACCGAATACCACAATCGCCCTTTGAAGCCTTCTGCTGAACAATTGGCAGCGGCTCTACCCAATAACCCTGATGGAGCAGATACTTCTCCAAACGAAGGTCATACGGAGTGGTTTGAAGTCTATAATACGACTGACCAAGCTGTGGTGATGGATGGTTGGACGCTCACAGATGCTTCCAGTTCCTCCAATGTCAGCACTATTGGCAGCTTTACGCTTGCACCAAAATCCTACGCTGTTTTTGCGGGCTTCAACATTCCAGAAGCACAAGGTGGAGTGGTGTTTGACTACTTCTACGACTACAAAAAACCGAGCTTCAACAACGAAAGCAGTTATGCTGACGAAGGAGACACTTCTTGCCCAGATGGTGTGATTATCGCCAAAGCAGATGGTTCTTTGGTGGATGAAGTGCTTTATGACTATGGTTATGGAAATTATATTGGCAATGAGAGTTCTGGTTCTTGTAGGGACAATGATGCTCCTATTGGTCTTCCTGCATCGGGAAGTTCTTCAAAGGTTACTTTCATGTTGAAAGTCGACCCTTTTGCAATGACTGCGGCAGGGAATGACCGACCTGAAAACTGGTCTTTTTCTACCATTACTTATGATGAAGCGGGCAACCAAAAAGGTACGCCAGGCATCCAAAACGATGGTATGGGAACTTCTATCAATGATGTCCTATTGGAGGGGAAAATCCGAATGTACCCGAATCCTGCCAATACGGTCATCCACATCGTTTCTGAATTGGAAAGTCCGTTTACCCTTCAATTGTACAATATCTTGGGTAAAGAAATGACGGAAGCCAATTTTACAGGTAGAAGCATTGATGTTTCGGAAGTACCTGTTGGAGTCTATTTGGTACGCTTGAATGTGGGAGATAAGAGTGTGGTGAAGAAGGTGCTTATTCAACGGTAATTCGTGGTTTTCCATCAATAGCGAGTTTTAAACCCCTCGTTATTGATGGGTGGATTGATTCGGATTCAAAAATGAATTCGTGATTATCCAGAAATCGCAGTTTTTTATTGCAGGATAGGGTTTAAACTCTATCCTGCAATAAAAAAACAAAACTGCCTCTAAAATTTGATAACTTATAAATAAACAAAACGCTTTTTATAAACATAACCAAACAATGATTTTATGAGACTTTACTTACCTTTTCTATTACTCCTACTTTCTGCAAGTGCCTTTGGTCAAGGCTCAGGAGAGGTGATTATCACCGAATATTACAACCGACCCTTGAAGCCTACTGACGAACAATTGGCGGCAGCTCTGCCCAACAATCCAGATGGTGCAGATACTTCTCCAAATGAAGGACACACCGAATGGTTTGAAGTCTATAATACGACCAACGAACCTGTAGTGATGGATGGCTGGACACTCACAGATGCTTCCAGCTCCTCCAATGTTTCTACCATTGGCAGTTTCACTCTTGCACCAAAATCCTACGCTGTTTTCTCTGGATTCAATATTCCAGAAGCACAAGGTGGAGTGGTGTTTGACTACTTCTACGACTACAAAAAACCGAGCTTCAACAATGAAAGCAGCTATTCCGATCCAGGCGACACTTCTTGTCCTGATGGCGTAATCATTGCCAAAGCAGATGGCTCATTGGTTGATGAAGTACGCTACGATTATGGCTATGGCGAATACATCGGCAACGAAAGCTCTGGGGCTTGTAATGAAAATGAAGCTGCAATTGGTATTCCACCAGCTGGAGGTTCTTCGAAGGTTTCTTTCATGCTCGTTGTTAACCCTGCCGTTATGAATTCAGCAGACAACGACCTCCGTGAAAACTGGGTTTTCTCAACTCTTACCTACGACGAAGAAGGCAGTCAAAAAGGAACACCTGGCTTGGCAAATGATGGAACAGTAGGCGAACCTGTAGATTATGGTTCTGGTGAAGTAATCATCACGGAATACCACAATCGACCACAAAAGCCTACTGACGAACAATTGGCTGCTGCTCTCCCAAACAATCCTGATGGCGCAGATACTTCTCCAAATGAAGGACACACCGAATGGTTTGAAGTCTATAATACCACCAACGAACCTATCGTTATGGATGGTTGGACATTGACAGATGCTTCCAGTTCTTCCAATGTTTCTACAATTGGTAGCTTTACGCTTGCGCCAAAATCTTATGCTGTTTTTGCAGGATTCAATATCCCAGAAGCACAAGGTGGAGTGGTGTTTGATTACTTCTACGAC
>JBGCDY010000424.1:0-1894 GCA_045105835.1 Chitinophagales bacterium | reverse complement strand
AAGCATAAAACCGTTTGAATGCTTACGCCTTTTCAGGGCTAAAGAAACTCTTTTACACACCGTAGGGCTTCGCCCCATAGCCGTCAAGCTAAGGAAAACTCTTGTTTATTAACCCTGAAAGGGTTTGAGCCATAGCAGGGGGCAACTCGCTGTGTGTCAAGTATAAATGTGACTTAGCCCTGAAAGGGCGAAAGCATTCAGTTACCCTCCTTTGCTTTCACCCTTTCAGGGCTGGTATCTTTTTTTTACTTCGTAGGGCGATGCCCCACGCTATTGCTTTTGCCCCTTTGGGGCATCTTACACCTCTTTCTGCTTCTTAGCTTGACGGCTATGGTTTGCAACGAATGCTTACTATTTCCTGTCGTTTCAAACGACAAAGTTTTACACTCTCGTCACAGACGAGCGCGAGATTTGAGTCACAAAACCCTGACTAATTAGAACCTATATGCAAACCGTTGAAGAACTATCAAATTTATTGAATTTAGAGCGCTTGGATGCCAACTTATTTCGGGGCAATAATTACCAAACTCCGTGGGGCATTGTCTTTGGCGGTCAGGTATTGGCGCAGTCCTTGAACGCTGCTCGGCGAACCGTTCCTGAAGACCGTTGTGTCCATTCGATGCACGCTTATTTTATCTTGCCTGGAGATTTGAGTCTACCGATTATTTACGATGTAGAGAGAATTAGAGATGGGGGAAGTTTTACGACCCGTCGGGTGGTTGCCATCCAAAAAGGTCGCCCAATTTTTAACATGGCAGCTTCTTTTCAGCTCGAACAAGAGGGCTTGAACCATCAAATCACCATGCCAAATGTACCGCCTCCCGAAGCTTTATTGACCGATAAACAACTGGCAGAAACTTGGAAGAAAGAAGCACCTGATGCATATAGACGCTATCAAGCTCCTCGTCCAATTGAGTTTCGCCCTGTAGAACAGTTTCACCCATTGGACAAGGTATCGCAGCCTCCCTTTCGGCATGTTTGGATGCGGGCTACTGGCTCGATGCTGGATTTGAAGGCTTTGCATTGTGAAGCTTTGGCGTATGCTTCGGATTACAATTTGCTGGGTACTTCGGTTTTGCCACACCGAGATGTAGTGGAACCCAATGAACTGCAATATGCGAGTATTGACCATGCGATGTGGTTCCACCGAGACTTTCGGATGGATGACTGGCTCTTGTATGCTTTGGACAGCCCAAGTGCTTCGGGTACAAGAGGTTTTAACCGAGGTAGTATTTTTACTAAAGATGGTAAATTGGTGGCTTCGGTGGTGCAAGAGGGTTTGATTCGGAAGAGGCGGAAGAAGTAGGTTTATTGGCGAATGGCTTTGAAGGTCGCATTGAATGATTTTTCAGTGGTTGTGCCACTTTGATTGACAAGTACCTTCCCTGCAATAGTGCCTTCAATTTTATCTCCTACATTTACACCAGATTTGGAGATTGTAGCAATAGTTTTACTTTTTGATAATTCATACCGTGTGAAAGTTGCACTATCATAACCTCTCCAACTTCCAGTAATATTTTCATATTGCCCTACAGTAGATGCATATACGTTAGGTATTTTTATCCAAATTGCATCTTCCAAAAATAGAGGGTCATAGGCAGATAAAGACATGTTTTCTAATTCTTCTCCCCAAATAGGGTTAAAAACAGCTATAGGATTTTCGTAAAAATAGATTCCGTAATCTTCTACCTCTATCTGTATAAAACTTTCTATTTCTTCACATGCAATTAACTCTCCTATGTCAATAGAAACTTCTGATAAATCTACTGTTTGAATAGTACTGTAACTTATATTTTCTAAATCTATTAAGGTGATTTCTCCTTCTAACTCACTACAAACAGTTGCTATGAATTCAAAACTTCCATCTTCCTGTAATGGGTAGTAAGAAGAAATA
>JBGCDY010000423.1:0-5555 GCA_045105835.1 Chitinophagales bacterium | reverse complement strand
ATTGCAAAAGGCACTAAAAAGCCCAGTATCTTTTGGTTCACTTGCAATTTTTCTATCAAAACATCTCCATAAGGCTTCAAATCATCAAAATTGCTCGCTGCTTCAATCGTTGCTTGGATTTCTTTGCTGAACACCTTCAATCCCTTGCCATTTTGACCAACTACTTTTCTGCCCAACAAATCAAGCGACTGAATTCCCGTCGTACCTTCATAAATCGCCATAATGCGAATGTCACGGTAGTATTGCTGCAATACAAATTCGGAGCAAAATCCATACCCACCCAAAACCTGCACACCATTATTGACCGAAACCCTGCCCATTTCGGAAGGGTAGGTTTTGGTGATTGGGGTGAGCATTTCCAAGAGCAAATTGTAGTGAGCTTTGTCTGCGCCCTCACTTACGGTCTCCAAATCGTGGTAAATCGAAGATTGCAGTACGATACTAAGGCAAGCTTCAGAAACTGCTTTTTGAAGCATCAACATACGTCTCACATCGGGATGCTTGATAATCAACGTTTGCCCTTGTGTCAAATCTTTTTTCCCTCCATTGCTCAATGGTCGTCCCTGCGGGCGTTCTTGTGCATATTGAAGTGAAGCATGGTAGGCAGCAGTCGCAATTCCAGCACCATGTCGCCCCACCGAAATACGTGCGCCATTCATCATTTGAAACATACATTTCAAGCCCTTGTGCGCTTCTCCAATCAGCCAACCATTGCAGTTGTCGTTTTCTCCAAAAACCAAATGCACCGTGGCATACCCTCTTTGTCCCAGTTTTTGAAAATCACCTGCCGTCAACACATCATTTGACTCCAATGAATTATCCTCCAACAAACGTTTTTTGGGAACGACAAAAAGAGAAATTCCCTTTGTCCCAGCAGGTGCACCTTCAATACGTGCCAAAACCAAATGCACAAAATTTTCGGTAAACTGATTGTCTCCGCCCGAAATGAAAATCTTTTGCCCTTTTATTTTGTAAGAACCGTCTTCATTGGGGCTTGCAGAAGTCGTGATATCCGAAAGAGAACTACCTGCTTGTGGTTCGGTCAAACACATCGTGCCACCCCATTTGCCCGACAACATATTCGGCACATATTTTTCTTTCAAGCTATCGCTACCATACGAAAGAATCAACTTAGCCGCTCCCAAGGTCAAACCAGGGTAGCCCGATATATTGTTGTTCGCAGCATCCAAAATAAAATAAGCAGCATTGCTCACCGTACCTGGCAACTGCACACCACCTTCATCGTAGTCAAAATCGGCTCCAATCAAACCCATTTCACCACATTTTTTCATAATGGTCTCAATTTGAGGATGCACCATTACTTTTCCATCTTTGTAGACAACAGGTTTTTCGTCCATTTCACGGAAATACGGAAATGCTTCTTTGTCAGAAAAATCCTTCACTGCATCCAAAAAAATATCCATAGACTGTCGGTCATGGTCTTGGAAACGCTCGTAAGAGAGCAATTTTTCTACTTGATGTACATCGTATAATTGAAAACGGAGGGTATTGAGGTCAATATATTGATTTGCCATGAGGGTATTTTTTTATACTATCTTGTGGAAAAAGCAAAGATTCTAAGACTTTGGAGGTCTCATTCATAGATTTTGTTAGCAAGGCATAAGAGCCTCAAAATCTCACTTTGCGGAATTAGTACAAAAATACTAATTTTTTGGTAGGAATAAAAAAAGACCATTTTCTGCAATAGAAAAATGGTCTTTTATACTTAGGCGACATTCTCTTTGTTTTCTTTCGAAAACGTTGGTGTAAAGTTCTTAATCATGGCTTATTAAATCTCACAACTTAGCTTTATTTCGATAGTTTCTGGCATTTTGCAAAGGCAGTAAAAAACTGCCTTACAAATAGGAATTTACCTCATGGCTCTTAGGTTTTACGGGGAAATTCGTACTTTTCTTCATGGCACTTAGACTCTGGGGAAATCAGAGTTTCTTTCTTTTCATAACCTGTCTTACAACAACTATAAAGTCAAATATGATGCCAAGAAAGGAGAAAGTCTATTTTTTTTATGAAAAAACGAAACCCAAGGCAAATCTTTCCGTATAGATGTTTTTCCTTGATTTTATTTTCTCCATAAAAAATTGATTTTCAAAATCTTAATCTAAAATTTCAAAAAAAAATAAAAAAAAATTCTCTAAAGGGAATGAAATCGAAGTAGGCGATGTCTAAAGGATGTAACTATTTAAAAATTGAAAGTCTAAAAAAGGCAAGTCAATACCATAAATTGTTTTAACCTTATTTTTAATACTAAAAACATATTCGATGAGAATCAATCTTTTGAAATTCATGACCGTATTTGCAGTAACTATTTTATTTTCTGCAACTACTTTATTTGCTCAAGATGCAACTTCAGTTCAATTACCTAATAAGCAAGGGAAAAAAGTGAGAGCTGAACGCCAACAATTAAGCCCAGAAGAAAAAGCAGAAAAAAGAACTGCGAAAATGGTCGAACATCTCGGTTTGAGTGCCGAACAAGCTACTGCAATCTCCGCTATTCACCTAAAGTACATCACTGAAATGAATGCACTTCGTGGACAACAAACAGAAGACCGTGAACAAAAAAGGGAAATAGTCAAAGAAATGAGAGCGCAAGAAAAAGCAGAAGTAATGGCTCAACTGAATGAAGAACAAGCTGCAAAACTCCAAGAATTGGAAGCGGAACGTCAGGAACGTAGAGGAAACAGAGAGCGTGGCAAAACGAGAGGTAATCGTGGACCTGCAAATCACTAAGGAAAATTCAAATTAAAAACTCAAATGCAAATTCAAACAATGCTTTGTAAAACAAACACATTGTATTTTAGAATTGGCTAATTGAATATTTTAGTTTGTACAGCCTTCCATACAAAGTAGGCAATATGAAAGCCTCCAAAAATCTTCGTGATTTTTGGAGGCTTTTTTTGTGGAAACAAACAGACCATACAGATGATTTACAAAAGATATTTACCAGAGTCTTTTTGTGGCAAATCATAAATTTGTAAATTGGCAATAATATACACATCATCATCTGATTTGATTCTTATGAAAACAAAATTTACTATTCTAAGTATTTCGCTATTTGCCTTAGCTGCAATTAGCTACCAAGTATTTACCAGCTCCCAACTTCAAACCCAAAACCCCTCGACTGTTGAGGAATTATTTGCGGGAGGGCTTTCCAACAGCTTACCTGACCGCCCCAATGCACGGGCAGAATGGGAATTCAACCGTTTGAAAAATCCAAAAACGGGACAAATCCCTGAGGGTATCAAAGGCAAAGAACAAATGTTTTTGAAGAAACTGAAGGCGAAACAAGCTGCAAAAACAATAAAAAGCGCAGTAGAAGATTTGGAGTGGGTGCCAAGGGGTCCCTTCAATATCAGTGGACGTACCAGAGCTTTTGCGATGGATGTCAGGGACGAGAATGTTCTTTTTGCAGGAAGTCCATCAGGAGGGCTTTGGCGCAGCGAAAACCAAGGTACAACTTGGACTCAAGTCGACTTGGGTGATGCACTTCCCAATGTGAGCTGTATCATACAAGACACACGCCCAGGAAAAGAGGACACTTGGTACATTGGTACGGGAGAAGGTGCAGGGCAATCTCCTTCTGATGGAGGCGCATTTTATATCGGCAATGGACTCTACAAATCTACCGACAATGGAACAACTTGGCAATCACTGGAATCTACTGCCAGTAATACCCCCGAAACATTTGAAGACTACTGGGATATCACTTGGCGAATCGTGGTCAATACGACCAATATCGAACAAGACGAACTTATTGCTGCCTCTTTTGGCGGTATTTATAGAAGTGTGGATGGCGGTGAAACATGGAGAGATGAACTGGGGCACAATGTCGGAAATGCTCCCGATGCAGAAGTAGCCATCACCACAACAGGAGTCGTCTATGCTACCCTCCACGAAAACGATGAAGATGGAGGTATTTGGCGTTCGGAAGATGGTGACAATTGGACAAATATTCTTCCTTCCAACTTTCCAGAACGTTACAACCGCATTGCAATTGGCATCAACCCCTCCAATGAAAATGAAGTTTATTTCCTGGCTTCTGATACCGAAGGATTTGGTTTTGAAGGCTTTGATTTTCGCAACGAACCAGAATGGTCGAGCTTGTGGAAATACACTTATCTAAGCGGAAACGGCACAGGCATGGGGGCAGAATGGGTAGACCTTTCACTCAACTTGCCAATTGGACCACATCCATTTGACGACTTTATTTCTCAAAATGGCTATGACCTTTATGTGCGTGTCAAACCTGATGACTCCAATGTGGTATTCATTGGAGGAACCAACATTTACCGTTCTACAGATGGTTTCACTTCTCCCAACAACACTACTTTTATGGCGGGTTATAAAGAAGATACTCAATTGCCTTTGTTTGACTTATACAAAGGACACCATCCAGACCAACACGAAATGTTCTTTTTACCTTCCAATCCCAATGTGGCTTTTACAGGTTCTGACGGAGGAGTTCACCGAACCGATGATGTGATGGCAGAAACGGTGGAATGGGCTTCTTTGAACAATGGTTATTTGGCAACCCAATTTTACACTGTTGCTTTTCCTCGCCACAACGAAAGCCCAATTTTGATTGGTGGATTGCAGGACAATGGAACACATTTTACGCCCAGCGCTGACCCAGAAAGTACGTGGAAAATTTCTTTCAATTATGATGGCAGTTTTTGTGCGATTCCCGACAATGAGGATGTCTATTATATGGCAACCAATGGTGGAATGATGGTCAAATTGACGGTGGATGATGTGGGGAATATGACCAGTTATTCGAGAGTGGATCCAAGTGGAGCAGATATGAGCAATTATCTGTTCATCAATCCTTTTACAATGGACTTAGCGAACAACGACATCATCTACATGCCCGAAGGGCCTTTCTTATGGCGAAACAATGCCCTTTCTACGCTTCCTCTTTTTGACCCATCCTTCAATGTTTTTGTACCAACTAATGTGGGCTGGAGCAAATTCTCTGCGGATGTAGAGGATGAAGGCTTGATTATTACGGCTTTGGGTACGAGTAAAAACAATCCTGCTCACCGCCTCTACATCGGTACAAATACCCGTAGAGTGTATCGTTTTGATGATGCACATGAGGGAGACCCTGAAATGGTAGATGTAACAGGAACCAACTTTCCTGGTTCGGGAGGATATGCGAGTTGTATTGCAGTAGATCCAAGAGATGCTGATAAAGTTTTTGTAGTCTTCTCTAATTACGAATTGTACAGCCTTTATTATTCCGAAGATGGCGGTACTTCATGGGTGACTGCTGCTGGAAATTTGGAGGAAAACAACAATGGCTCGGGCGGTGGCCCTTCACTTCGGTGGCTGAGCGTTTTGCCTGTTGATGGTTCGGTGGATAGTACGGCTTACTTTTTGGGAACAAGCGTGGGGCTTTTCCATACGCATGAAATCAACGGAATCAATACCCAATGGGATTTTGTGGAAGATGTGGGTAATGTGGTGATTGAAATGGTGGAAAGCCGAGAATTGGATAACATGGTGGCTGTGGCGACTCATGGAAATGGGATGTTTAC
>JBGCDY010000422.1:0-5525 GCA_045105835.1 Chitinophagales bacterium | reverse complement strand
AGCTTGTTTTGTGTCTTCTTTGATTTTTCGCCAAAGTGTTTTCTCACCGATATGCAACTCTTGGGCAATAGAAGCTACTGTTATCTTAGTTGGATAAGTCAAATTATTAACTATTTGTCGACTAAGCTCACTTTTCAGTTTTTGTATCCATGTATAGGAATCAATTGACTGAAGGTGATTTTTTGTAGAGTTCTTAATGATAGTGGACATTCAAAAGCAATTTTAGCATTGAAAAAATACTTTGCTTTACCCACCTATTCTTATAGTTGCTTACTTTGGAGAAAACATTAACAACAATTTTTATTTTGACAAAATAATGACATTTCATTTGAAGTTTGTGAGGGAATAACAACTTTGAAGAAGTGAATGCCTTCCGTTTCAACCGTTGCCAAAATTGGAAGTTGTTGGTGAGGTTTACACTCACTTTGTCGAAGCAACCAAGCAGCGAAAACTTTGACAACAGTCGCAGACTTTGTCAACTTTGAATTGGCATCTCTGTAACCATCACATTGACATTTTTGGGGTGGTTTCTATACCCTTGAATTCAGCGGTACAAATTAAAATAATTAATAGGGCTCAAACACCTTGTTTTGCTCCACACAAAGCAACACTCATAGCCCTTTGAGCGTCAATACAGGAGAACCCTCTTATTTCACACTCAAAAAACACCTCACTATGAAAACCCTACTTTTTACCCTACTTTTCTCTGCAAGTATTGTTCTCACAGCCAACAATACTTCAATAGACCACACTCCCACTATTTACGAGCAACTCTGCCAACTCAACAAGTATTGGCAAAACCAAACAAACTTAAAAGAATCACTTCAACAAAAAGTTCTGTATTCAAACCATGAAGACTTGATTCAATTGCATTTGCAGTTGGTAGAACAAACACTTCAAGAAAAAAACACAAGCCATTTGTCAGCCCTCCAAAAAGCAAATCGAAAAGAGGCTTTGAAGGTATTGAAGGAATATGCACTGCAAAAGCAATTCCCTAAAAACACCCGACATGCCGTGCTTACGCCTTATTTTATTGACGACTTCAACACAGCTTGTGCAGTAGGTCATTTGATGCGAGAAAGTGGAGCTGTTGAAGAAGCACATTGGATAGCCGAAACAATGAACAATGCTTATATCGAAGATATGCCTGTTGAAGAATTGCAGCAATGGGCAGATAAAATGGGTTTTGAAGTCGAGGAATTGAAGTGGATTCAGCCAAGTTATAGTGTATCTGCTTTTGCGGAAGTCCAAAATGCCGATTGTCATACAGCTAATGGGAATATTTTGATGGATATTGAAGGGAATGCCGCCTGTTCAGCAGATGAAGGGTTTTATTATTGGTACGACTACAATTATACTGAAGGTTCTATCAAAAAGATTAGTAGTAGTAAAAATTTGGAAAACATATCTTCTGGGTTCTATTGTTTTCTTTTGAAATATAGTCTTGAAGAATCCTTCTTTTATAAATGCAATACTCTTCGATTTATTGAAGTAAATGATATCGATGGTCCAAAAATTGAAGCATCTATTCAAGAACCTACTATGAGTCAATCAGATGGAGTAATTGAATTGAGTATTTCGGAAGGAACTCCTCCTTACAGCGTAGAATGGCTTGATGTCAATGGAACTTCCTTAGGAAATGATTTGGCTTTGAGAAATTTAAGAGGTTATGGAGACCCTTTCTATCCTCAGGTTCCTGGTTTTACACATCGGGTTAGAGTAACAGATGCAGAGGGTTGTAAAGTTTTCAAAAAATTCTACTTGAAAGACCTTTCCTTTCCCGAAGTTCGTTACCCTCTATTTACCCCTCATATTGAGAATACTATTGAAGGACAAGCAATAGGGCAAATTCGTTTTGAGGTTTTTATAGGAAATACATTCAGGGAATTTACTTATGAATGGTCACACGACTCCAATCTGACCTCCAACGAAGCAAGTGATTTAGGAACAGGTGATTACACTGTCACCATAACCGACCCTAAAACAGAGGGAGTTTATGTCAGAACCTACACGATTCTGGAGGAAGAATTGACGGATATTTCAGATGAATTTCTTGGGGAATTGAAGGTTTATCCAACTTTGGCAAATCAAACACTCTACGTGGATTTGCCTTCAAAGTCAGGAAACTATTTGATTGAAGTATTCAACCATAGCGGTCAAAAAATGCAAAGTCAAACTACTTCCATTGCTTCAAAAAACTACTCATTGGAGGTCAATAGTTACCCCAAAGGCATTTACTTTGTGTCAATGAGCAATGAGGAGGGAAAATTTGTAGGGAAGTTTGTGAGGCAATAGTGATTTATAAGTGAGAAGACAGAAATGGGATACGAGAAGGGAGACTTCAAACCCCTTATTGTCAAAACGTTAGGGAGATAGAAATAAATAGGCTACGCCTATTTTAGGAAGGTATTTTTTCTTTTAGGAAGGCAAAAATTTTTAGCATAGCTGGGCTATGGTCAAAATTTTTAACGCATCTAAAAGGAAAAAGAACGAGTAAAATGCGTAGACTATTATTTGCTAAATCCCTTAACAATTAAAAAAGCCTTTGGCAGTTTAAGACTCAAACTACCAAAGGCTTATATTATTGTCTTATCAGATTAGTCATTCGCAGTACTATCCTGCACCTCCTCTGCACTCAGATCTTCATCCGTCTCATTATTATCAACTTCATTACCTGCATCTTCACTATTGGCTTCTTTTTGAACCTTTTGTTTTTTATTGTTCTTCTTTCCACCTTTTCCGCCTCTTCCACCTTTTCTACCTTTCTTCTTTCCTTTTTCGTTTTTATTTACCGATGAATCCTCTGTACCTGCCCCCTGTTTAACTATTACTCCTTTGAAAGCCTCAGCTTTAGAATTCAAGAGTGTCGCATATTCTACAATCGCTTTTACATTTTTAGAACCACTTTGAGGGTCAAATTGCTTCAATTTCCTCAGTGCTTTCTCCGCACTCCCTTTCTCTTTCGAAAACCTTAGCTTTACAGACTTGATTCTTTTTTGGTAACGTGTTTTCTCATTTCCATCCACCATAGCAGTGGCATGTTTCTCCAAATCCTCAAAATATTTTGTTCCTGACTCATTCACTCTACCCAATGAAGCTTCTAAATCGACCAAGCTTTTATCATAGTTCGCCTTCTTTTCCTCATTTTTTTTGCCACTCATTACAGCAACCCCACTTTTGGAAACCATTTCTTTTTGTTTCCCATACTCATCAATAGCACTTTGAAATGCCTCTTGATATTTGAGAGTAGGTCCATCACTTGAAGAAGAATCAGAAGAACAAGAAGTTAGCAAACAAATCGAAATGAATGCTGAAACAATAAATAATATTTTTTTCATTTTTAAAATTTTTAGGTCAAATCCATTCAAAGGTTTTGAATATATAAAACACAAAATTATCAAATTCCTGATTAAGGTTCAATGAATGAAAATTAAAATGTAAATAAAAATCAAATGATACCTTACAATCAGTCTGTTGCGAAAAAACAAATTGGAAACTTATTTTGAAGCACTGCAAGATAAGGCATCTCAAAGCACTGACATCAATAAGGATCAACATCTGTTTGTACCACTACGGACTTAAATCTTCTGTCCAATTTCATGTTCGCAATCGTCTGATGGATATATTCTTTGTAATAGACGACCTTATTGTCTTTTGGTAACTTAACCACGACCTGACGCAAATAGTATAAACGAATCCGAGAAACAGGCGGTACTGTAGGCCCCAATATCATTTTGGGTAGTCCTTCCTTCAAATAACGGGTGAGTAGATTTGCAGCCTCATTGACACGCTCTCGGTCTTTGTGTTTGATGGTCAATCGAATCATTCGCACATAAGGCGGATATTTGTAGCGGTTTCGGTCGTGTAGTTCGGTTTTGAAGAAATTGAGGTAATCATGGTACAATACAAAGCCCAAAGTCGGGTGATTGGGGTTCAAGGCTTGAATCAAAACCTTGCCTTGTTTTTGCCGTCGTCCAGCCCTTCCACTCACTTGCAGCATCAACTGAAATGCCCTTTCGGTGGCTCGAAAATCTGGAAAATTCAGCAAATGATCCGCACTTACAATCCCTACAATACTGACATTGTCAAAGTCCAATCCTTTTGTTACCATCTGCGTACCCACCAATATTTTCACTTTCCCTTCCTGAAAACTATTGATGATGCGTTCTGAACCATGTTTGGAGCGAGCAGTCTCTAAATCCAAACGGGCTATTTTCGTTTCAGGGAACTGCAATTGCAGCTCGTCTTCAATTTTTTCTGTCCCAAAACCTTTGACTTTCAAGTGTGTGCTACCGCATTCATCACATTTAGACACCAGTTTTCGGGTATAGCCGCAATAGTGACATTTGAGGTGATTGGCGTATTTGTGGTAAGTAAGACTGACATCGCATTGATGGCATTTGGGAATCCACCCACAATCATTGCAGATGTGATAAGGAGAGTAGCCCCGCCTGTTTTGAAACAAAATCGCCTGTTCTCCTTTGTTCAACACTCCTTTGACTTCATTCAGCAAAAGGCTGCTAAAATGGGATTTCATTTCTTTTTGGCGAGCCGCTTCTGCCACATTCACAATCACAATTTTTGGAGGTTCTACCCCTCCAAAACGTTCATTCATTTCTACCAGTGCATATTTTTTGAGGTAGGCAGCATTGTAATAGCTCTCTATCGAAGGCGTGGCAGACCCCAAAATGGTTTTTGCACCGTATAGATAGGCCAAATAAATAGAGGCATCACGGGCATGGTAGCGTGGATTGGGGTCAAACTGTTTGTAAGAATGATCGTGTTCCTCATCTACAATCACCAATCCCAAATCTGCAAAAGGTAAAAACATGGAAGAACGTGCGCCTACTACGACTTTGTACTCATTCTTCAACACTTTTTGCCAAATTTCGATGCGCTCCTGGAAGTTGAATTTGGAGTGATACACGCCGATTTCGCCCCCAAAAACTTTGCGGAGACGTTGAATCATTTGAGAGGTGAGCGCAATTTCGGGCATCAAAAACAAGACTTGCCTGCCTTCTGCCACTACCTCTTTCATGATTTTGATATAAACCTGCGTCTTACCACTTGAAGTGATTCCATGCAGCAATGCTACATTTTTTTTCTCAAAAGCCGTTTTTAATTTAGTGTAAGCCTCTTCCTGATGCGGTGACAAATCATAAGAAAGTATTTCTCCTTCAAAATCATCTTGCAATCGACTCACCTCCACTTCCACTTGCTCAAAAACGCCTTTTCCAACCAATGATTTCATCTGTGCACTACTCGCCCCTGCCTTCTTCAAAATCATCTTTTTTTCAAACAAATCCTGTCCATCTTCGCTCTCATTGCTCAATTGAACATAGGTCATGATGATGGCTTGCTGTTTGTAAGCTCGGCTGATTTCTTCAAAAAATGCACCTAATTTGTCTTCGTCTTTGAAGGCTTCGGTGAGGCGAATGTGCGTTTTGGTTTTGGGCTTGTACTTGTGCTGCAATTCCTCCTTTGCAGTGATGACACTTTTTTCAATCAAAGATTTGATGATGTAA
>JBGCDY010000421.1:0-7361 GCA_045105835.1 Chitinophagales bacterium | reverse complement strand
ATGTGAAGGGAAATAAAAACCTGAGCGATCGAAAGATCAAAAAACGCATGAGCGGGACGAAAGAACGAAACCGTATCAAAACAGGTTTCTTCAAAAAAATCTTCAAAGACATCCAACAAGAAAGTATTGGAGGTGCATTGGGTAACATTTCCTTGTCCGAAACTTCGGATTATATAGATGCGAATGTTTTTCGCTTCAAACCTTTTAGCTCATCCAAATTCATAGAGGATGATTTTGAAGATGACAAACGAGCCATCATTGAATACTACAATTCAAAAGGTTATCGAGATGCTCGCATCATATCAGACACCATCTATTCATCTGATCCGAAGAATGTAGTGGTCGAACTGCAAATTGAAGAAGGGTATCGTTACTACTTTAGAGATATTGCATGGCGTGGAAATAGTAAATATACCGACAAACAATTGGCTGGTATTTTGGGCATTGAAAGAGGTGGTACCTACAATGTGGGGCTACGGAACAAACGCCTATACTTGGACCCCAATGGCCAAGACATTGGTTCGTTATACATGGATGATGGTTACTTATTTTTCCAAATAACTCCTGTGGAAAAGTCAGTAGAAGGAGATTCCATTGATTTGGTCATCAATGTATATGAAGGCGCACAAGCAACAGTTGATCGCATTATCATCAAAGGAAATACCAAAACAAATGAGCATGTGATTCGTCGAGAACTGCGCTCAGTTCCTGGTGCGAAATTTAGTAGAAGTGATTTGATTCGCTCTCAAAGAGAAATTGCCAACTTGGGCTATTTTGATCCTGAACAAATTGGAATTACTCCACTGCCAAATCCTCAAAAAGGAACAGTAGATATAGAATACAGTGTAGTCGAAAAATCAACAGATCAGCTGGAACTATCTGCAGGTTGGAGTGGCAATAGTGTGGTGGGAAGTTTGGGGGTTTCCTTCAATAACTTCTCATTGAAGAACATTTTTGACAAAAGTGCTTGGCATCCATTGCCGAGTGGAGATGGTCAGCGATTGTCTTTGCGTTATCAATCAACAGGTCGTCGTTTTAGAAGTGTCAACTTCTCCTTTACAGAACCTTGGTTGGGCGGAAAACGCCCAAATGCTTTGACTGTAAGTTTATTCAATTCTCGTTATCGTCAGTTAGATACACAAGGCTCTGCCTTTGGTGTCAATAGCTTCAATGGTGGTTTCAACGATGATGGAAATGTAATTGGAAGTCTTGATATATCAGGTGCAAGTGTTGGTTTGGGTAGAAGATTAACTTGGCCAGATGATAACTTTAGTCTTCAATTGGCACTCAATTACCAACGTTTTCAGTTGAACAACTGGCAGTCTTTTCCTCAGTTCATCATCCAAAATGGATTCATGAACAACATCAACTTGACAGCTTCATTGGGACGTTACTCAATTGACAATCCTATTTTCCCTCGAACAGGTTCCAATATTTCACTTACCCTACAAGTAACTCCTCCTTACTCTGAGTTCAACGACAAAGATTATAGCACAGTAAGTATTGATGAGCGATACAAGTGGGCAGAATACCACAAATGGAAATTCAAAGCAGAATGGTACACAGCTGTTGTAGGTAAATTTGTCTTGAAAACGGGGATAAAAATGGGTTTGATGGGCTTCTTCAATGAAGACATTGGCTATTCACCTTTGGAACGATTTGAAGTAGGAGGTGATGGTATAGCCAACTTTGATTTATTGTTTGGTAAAGAAATCATAGCACTAAGAGGTTATGAAGTCGAAGATGTAATGGGTACCAGAAATACAGCCATTACACCTATTGAAGAACAAGCAGGTGATCCATTTTATGCTAAATACACAATGGAATTGCGTTATCCTCTTAGCTTAAATCCAAGTTCTACCATTTATGCATTGACCTTCTTAGAAGGAGGAAATGCTTGGAGAAACATTAAGTCCTTCAATCCATTAGAGATAAGAAGATCTGCAGGAGTTGGACTTAGAATCTTCCTGCCAATGTTTGGTACATTGGGCTTTGATTATGGTATTGGCTTCGATAAACAACCCAATAGCTCTGCAAGCGGTGATAGCTTCTTGTCAAGATATGGGAAATTTAGTGTAATTTTGGGTGTAGATCCAGAATAACATAATAGACAAAAGGTTATAAACTATAGGAACTCAAATTGGGTACACTGTCAAATTCACAAAAGCATATTTTGGAATTTGGATGTGTATCGAATTTGAGTTTTTCGTTAAACCATCACCTGAGAATTGCAGTCCTACAAGTGAAAAATAATCAACTTAAAACCATTTATATGAAGAAAATAGTTTTTTTGTTAGCTTTCGTATTATTTACTTTTACTAATACCCAAGCGCAAACCGTCGGAGTGGTAGATACCAAGCAAATACTTCAAGAAATTCCAGAATACAATGCTGCCCAAAAACAGCTGGATCAGATTGTAGAAGGATGGCGTAAAGAAATCGAGCAAAAGCACAAAAAGGTAGATGAGATGTATCGTGCCTATCAAGCCGAACAAGTCTTATTGACCGAAAACGAGCGCTCTCGAAGAGAACAATCCATTGTGGATAAAGAGAAGGAAATGCGCGAATTTCAAAAGACAAAATTTGGCCCTGAAGGGGAGTTGTTCCAAAAGCGACAAGAATTGGTACAACCCATTCAAGACGATGTATATGAAGCCATCGAAAAAGCAGCCAAAAAGAAGAAAATTGACATTGTATTTGATAAATCAGAAGGAGCATCTATCCTGTTCTTCACAAAGGACTATGATATGACCTCATCTGTATTGAGAGAATTAGGTATTTCTACCAATTAATCTTATTTTTGCAACCACTTTTAGCATCAAAACAACCCTCATTCAAATCCTTAACAACGAAATTTAATTTGCAAATTAAGTGGGAATTTTAAATGAATAAAATATCAAAATTCCTCTTATTTAAACTTTATCAGTCAATATGAAACGTGTATTAAAATTATTAATGTTAAGTTGTTGCTTTTTGGTGGTGACGAATGTGATGGCACAGAAGTTTGGACATACCAATAGTATCGAACTTTACAGCAGCTTATCAGAATGGAAATCTGCTGAAAAGCAATTGGAAACGTATGCCGCCCAACTTCAAAACCAATTAAAAACAGACGAAGAAGCCTTCTACAAGGATTTGCAAGCTTTTCAAAAAAATATCCAAGCTGGATTGATTTCTCAAGCACAAGCTGACCAAAAGAAAGCTGAATTCCAAAAGCGTGAGCAAAGCTTATTGAAGAAACAACAAGATGCTCAGAAAAAAGCATCAGAAAAAGAGTTAGCATTGTTCGGCCCAATCAAGGATCGTGTAAATAACGCTATCAAAGGAGTGATGAATGATGGAAACTATGCTTATATTTTCGACATTGCTCAAGGAGTCATCGTACCTGGTCCTGCAGGAGACGATGTGACTGGTAAGATAAAAACTAAAATGGGAGTTCAGTAAATAAAAACTTTATCATCCCCTTTTTTGTTTTAAATATAAGACCTAACAATGCCCATCATAGGCACTGTTAGGTTTTTAAGTTTTTACATGAATTAAACAGAACAATGAAATACTTCAAACTTTTTTTCTTTATAGGATTTATAGCTTTTTCGGGACTCAATGTTCAAGCACAAAAAATGGCTTATATGAACAGTGCTAGTCTATTCAGTAGCCTTTCGGCCTTCAAAGCAGCCGAAAAAGAACTGGATGTATATGTTCAACAATTAAACAATAAGTTCAAGGCAGATGAGGAAGTGTTTTTGGCAGATGTGAAAGTTTACCAAGATTCTATCAATTTTTTGCCTCCAATCAAACAACAGAAGCGAGAAGAAGACTTGAAAACCAAAAAGAATGCGCTTGACTTGGCTAAAATTCAAGCCAACCAGAATGTGACTAAGAAGGAGCAAGAATTACTGAAACCCATTCAGGAAAGCGTAGATAAAGCAGTTTTAGACTTGTTAAATAAAGACAACTATGCCTTCATTTTTGATACAGCACAACCAGGTATCCTTCCTGGACCAGCCGCTGAAGATGTAACGGAAGTCCTCCGTAAAATGATTGAAGGAGTAGAATAGACAATAGATTACAAAGGGTTCGTTGATAGAACCTATAGGATATAATTTTGAAGTTTTAACTTCTTGATTTTATTTTGGATGCGGTCAGTGATTTGTGCAAATCACTGACCGCATCTATTTTAAGGCATCAAATCTTTTTGTATAAAAAACTCGCCCACCAATAAGTCTTTATTTGGTTTCGCTCTCCAATAATATCGCCCTGGTACTTGTTCAATATCTTCAAGTGATATTTCAAAACGTTGTGTATTAGAGGGGATTTCCTGTTTTATCAAAGGCGTTCTCAGATTGTCTTCAATGATAACTTGAAATGAACGTGTAGAAACTCGCTGCAATTCAAAAATTATAGCCGTTCCGTCCAACTTTCGATTTACTACCAATCCTTCACTTCTCATGACCCTTGCATAGTTGGGTATTGGCATGAAGAGCGTAGTCAATTCGTCTAAACTAAGTCCAATTTGGCGTTTGATCTTATCTAAAAGATACTTCCTATCGGGTATTTTTGTTAATACGGCGGCTTTTTCTTTTTTTAATTCCTCTTCAAATAGAATCAAACGATTCTTTATTTGTTCCATTTTAAATACAGGAATTACATCCAAAAAATGCTGGTGAAAACGGATGGCTTCTTCCCAGTTTGGAATATCCTCCAATAAAGATTGCTCTTCAATACTTAGTTTATCAGAAGGGTAATTTTCAATTAGGGCTAATTGATCATTGGTTAATTTTATCATAAAAGTAAATATTAGCTTAAGTGGTTGCAATAGTGTGATTTACCTTGGGTAGATTTTCATTAAAGAAAGTATACAATTTTTCATGTTACCTTTCTAAAAAAAAGTGTTCCTATCTATGTCCTTTCATTAGTATAGTGTCATAAAATAACAAAAGGTTAGCAGTTCTTTTGATTTTTTTTGAATTTGTTACTTCTATGACTAAAGGGCAAAACATTTAATGTAATTAGAGCTTATTCTTGTCTTTAGAACTTTTGACTAAACTCTCAGCAATAAAAAAGCCCTCTGACAAAATTTGTGAAATTTATCAGAGGGCTTCAAGTAATTCGTTGAATTTTTATTAGACCACTTTTCTCCTAAAGGCTTTGGGAGTTAGAAGTCAATACTCAAAGAAGTCGTCCATCGTCTTCCTTGACCAATATGTACCGAAGCAGATTTGGCATCAAAATCAGAAGTAGGTCTTTCATTGAAGTTGTCATTGTTCCGACCATCACTGATATAAACGTTATCAAACAAATTCAATACATTGAAACGCAATCCCAATTTTGTTTTGTTTATGTAGAGGTTGTATCCTGCATGAAAATTAAAGAGTGAATAGGCAGGCAATTTCCATGAATCTCGGCGTGCTGAGTTGCTATCTGGTTTGAGGTCTTCTGGTTGAAAGTTTGAATAATTCTTATCAAAGTAAGTTCCTCTTAGTTTGAAATACAAACCTTTGATAGGCTCATATCTTAACAATCCTCCCAATTGAATTTGAGCTGCATCTCCCACATGTACGCCTGTTGCATCAAACTCATAATCACGAATAAAGACGTTGTTGAAAAATACTTTTGCCGTTTCGGAAGAAGTCCAACGCCAGTCACCAATCGAGAGTAGACCTTCGAATGTAAACTTTTTACTTGGTTTGATAGCAAAATCTGCTTCGATACCGGCGTGAAGCGCATCAATACCAGAGACATTCACAGGAACTCTATCGGAATCTTCATCAATTTCTCCATCCAAATTAGGAACAGGTACAGTTGGAGGGCTTTCCAGTGGTTTGTTTTTCCATACCGTATAATAACCATTGACATTGGCAGAAAAGATAGAACTTCGATAGCCATAGCCTAATTCAAAAGCAAATGTTTTTTCGTTTTCATAGTCATTGAAAACAGTAAAAGAATTGGAATTGATGACATTATTAAATCGTTGTGCTTTAGATAGGTAACCTGCATTGGCAAATACACTATGTCGATCATTTAACTTGCGAGATGCACCCATTTTGAAGGTGAAAGAAGGAATATTGATCCAATCAACTTTTTGATTTTGAGCCTCTGGTGAATCCACTGTATAAGTCGCATCGTTGTAATCAACGGGTGTGGTATGGGTCACGAAAAAAGTCGTATCAGCTAATTCCACCACTTTTGAGCGCATAAAATCTTCTATACTATATCCCGAAACAGCGGTTGAAACATTCAGAAAAGCTGTCCAGTCATTCTTTTTCCACTCCAACTGTCCAAACAAACCTCCTGAACGTACAAAACTGGAATAATCGTAAAAAATCTTGTCGCCTTCACCCAGTCGACGAGTAAAATCCAATTGATAATCATCTCTATCTGGCTCGAAAATGAAAAAATCTCCTCCCAACAAATCATAAATTTCTCGGTAGTGATCCCCTCTATAATAACGTCCATCTATTCCTCCTGACAAAGTGGTATTTTCATTCATCTTATAAGAGAGTGTGGAAAGGAAACCGTACCAAAAATGGTTGTTGATACTTGAGCGCAAAATACGTTCAGAAACAGGCTCTGGGCGGAAAGGAGTAATCAGTTGATTGCTTGCAATTGCCCCGTCAATATCGTAAAGACCCGTTTCAAATCTTTGTATTGACTGTGAACCATCCGTGCTACTACCAGGAGCCACACCACCACCATTACCAATAGATAGGTAAGCAATATTGGACCAAAACAATTTCTCATTTGCTTGCCAAGAATGACGTAAACTGAATTGAGGTTTGTGGTAGTAGTTTTTTCGGGTATTGAAAACTTCACCATCTCTATAGCCCCAATGTTCGTTGAACCTGCGCCCTCTATCTATATAAGTCAATCCCGTTTCGCCAGAAATGGCACTTTCAGGTACACCCACTTCTCTTGCTAAATCAGAATCTACAAAAGCAATTTCAGTAGTAAAGGGTCGCTGACCATGTTCTTGCGGCGCACCAAATCCTGACAAACTAATTAAGTGGTTTCCAAGTTGTTTGTCTATTCTGAGGTAGTAGAAAGCTCCTTCCGTATAAGTCGCATCTACCCATCCGTCACCTTTTTTGTAAGAACCTGCTACTGAAATTCCCCAGCCGCCATTCAAACGTCCAGTATTGAGTCCCACGGTAGTACGCAAAAAACCATTGTTACCCAATTCCTGCTTAAATCTGAGGCTTGGATCACTATCAATACCTTTTGTCAAAATGTTGATAGTACCCCCTACGGAAGGAGTTGAAAGTTTGGATGCCCCCAAACCACGTTGTACTTGCATACGTTGAGTTACCAAGTCCAGACCAAACCAATTTGACCAATATACCCAACCATTTTCCATGTCATTCA
>JBGCDY010000420.1:0-8117 GCA_045105835.1 Chitinophagales bacterium | reverse complement strand
CAACATCGCACAAGTGGTACGCATGGTGGAGGATACGCCAAATCCTTGACCCAGCCAAATTAGCAAAAACATGACCAAGGCAATCATGATGCCTGAGGCATACCATGTCCAAGGTTGTGATATCCATTCTATCATTATTCAAGTGGTTTGTTTAGTCGAATCAAATATACGAACTATAATTGAAGTACAATTAAGGAGGGCTGAGTCTTGAATCAAAAGTAAAATAAAAGACCTCCTTTCGGCTTCAAAAGTACACTTCAATGGAGTAGCTTCTTGTGATTTTTGTCACAATGATAGAGCTTACCCAAATTCTTTCTTCAATTTAAGCCAAAACGTAATAATTTTCTCCACTTGCATCAATCTCTCGAATGACTCCATCTAAGGTCAGTTTGACAAGGCTTCTTTTGGCACGTCTTTTAGAAATGTTCACAAGGCTCATGTATCTCTTGAGTGTTATTTTTTCACGAGCCTTCAAAAATTCCATCAAGCCCTTTTCTTTAGAGTCCAAATTGAGCTCTTCAAAGGTATCTACTGGAGCTTCAATATGCATGGATTTTTTGACCATTGTATTGGCAATCATTGTCTTGTCACGAGTTCGGACATAGGCACGTTTTTGTCCATGGGCATCAACGATGTGGTGAGGTTTGTTTTGGCTTCGAGCTACATAGACGGCTAATACAATAACATGAGGTTCTGTTTCGAGTTGGTCAAATTGAATGCTGATGGGGAGTTCTGCCATCATAGCAGCTTGACGGAGTTTTTCCTTTGTTGCTTCTACGTCAATCACGCCCACAATTTCACCGTCGTCCATCACGCCGACGACAATGGTTCCGCCTTTGGTATTGGCAAAAGCACAAATGGTTTTGGCGATTTTGGAGAGGTGGGTGATTTGCATTTTAAACTCCAAGGTAGTGCCTTCGCCTTGGTCGATCCAGGTGATTAATTGGGTAAATGTCATTTGTTGGTTGAAAAGATCGGTGATAAATGATGACTTGTATTGATTGAAGAACAGATTGAACTATTCCGAAGTTTTAGACATTAAGGAATAGATAAAAGTTTCTTTTCTTTTTTTAGCCCATTGAATCTCAATCAAAATTGGGGTAATAAGGTTTGAATATTTGTTTATGTCAAATTCCAATATAGAACAACAAAAAGTAAAGTTCAGTTTACTACTACCCCTGATATTTGTAGGATTAATATGGGTGATTAAAGCAGTAGAAATAGTCACAGGCTATTCATTGTCTCATTTGGGGATTTATCCTCGCACATTGGAGGGCTTGAGAGGAGTTATTTTTTCTCCTTTTTTGCATGGTGATTTATCACATCTTTTCTCCAATTCATTTCCCATTATTATGCTGGGATTCATCGTATTGCACAACTACCGAACGATTGCTTTTGAGTTGTTGTTTTGGTTGACCGCAATGAGTGGTTTTTGGACATGGTCAATAGGGCGACCTTCTCACCATATTGGTGCAAGTGGAGTGATTTATGGGATGGCATTTTTTGTGTTTTTCAGTGGGATATTGCGAAAAGATACCCGTTCGATGGCATTGGCTATGTTGGTTACCTTCTTTTATGGAGGCTTGATTTGGGGCTTGTTGCCGATTCAGGAAGGAGTATCTTGGGAAGGGCATATTGCAGGTGCAGTAGCGGGAATCATTTGTGCAATTTATTATCGGGATGTAGAAAAGCCTACGCTGCCTGTTTTTGAAGAAGAGGAAGATGATTTGAACATCATTGGAGACCCGTTTTGGGTATTAAAAAACGAAAGATTGTCCGATAATATTTCAAAAAGTGGAGGGCAATTTAAGGTTCGATATCATTACATTAAGAAAAAGGACGAGGATGTTTAAATTTGACTAGCTAAACCATGACATTGAAATTTTATATTGGCATCATTTATGTGTATTTTGCACAATACCTTGAATAGTTTACCCCCATAAACCCCTCATAACCTTCAAAGAATTTAAAAAGGCATTACTATTGCAAACTCTATTCAAATACAAATATAAAATACTGGTTATTTCTATTCTGCTGATAATGCTTTCTGCAGCAGGTCAATATCTTTCCTCAAAAGCTCCATCTTTACCCAATACTGCAAAAAAAATAACTTCCGAATTAGAGGAAATGGAGGAGGATTTTTATGAGTTGATTCAGAACAATGAATTGATCCGAAAAATAGAAAAAAGCGAATATTTAAAATCGGATTTGCAGCCATTGGTAGAGAAACCCTATGTGATTTTGGCTTATTTTCAAGACCAAATATGTTTTTGGAATTCCAACGAAGTTGTGATTCCGAAGGAGATGTTGGTCAATTTGGAGGACGGTTCAGAAATCGTGAGTTTGAAGAATGGTTTTTACCACATGGTCAAAAAAACCATCAGTGCAAGTGAGCGGGGAAGTCAGAAGGGGGAAATGAAAATCATAGGATTAAAACTCATCCAGCACAATTACAGTGCAGAAAATAAATACCTCAAAAATCAACTAAATCCCAACCTTCGTGCCCCTGCGGGAATTAAAGTAAGCATGGATAGTCTGGTCAGCAAAAACCACTATGCACTCGAAAATACAGATATTCCTTTGTTTCTGTATTTTGATGACAACCAAACAATCACCAGTTTTCAGCACCTGTTTTTGTTCATTCAGTTTATAGGGTTCTTTCTACTGTTGTTGTTCATAAGTATCATCGCCCGTAATTTGCAAAAGAACAAACGAGAGTGGTTTGGTTTTGCATTTTTATTTGTGTGTTTTAGTGTGATTGGTTTTGGAATTGTGAAATACTACATTCCTCAAACTTTGAGTGACTTTTCCATATTTGTTCCAGAAGAGATTGGTACTCCTGAAACACCTACTGAAAAGATAGAAAACTCCGAAAGACAAGCAACCATCATCTCTACTTTGTCGCTTGGAAGTTTTACTTTCATCATTTTCTTATTGCTTTGGGGCATAGCTTTCTTTTATCAAACGATTCACATACAGCTACATAGCGATTATTCTCATGCCAAAAAACTTGGTATTTATATTGGATTTTTGGCAGTGCTATTGGTTTATACATCGATTGTCTTTTCCTTCATCAAGATACTGGTGTTGCACTTCAAGATAGCTTTTGATATTACGAATTTTATTTATTTAGAATTCAAGACGATAATAGGAATACTCACCTTGATGTTGCTATTAGTAGGCTTCTTTTTGGTGTGTAAAAAAATAGCCAAAACGATACTTCAATTAGGGCTGCCTTTTTCTCAGAAAATAACAGGCTTGTTGGTGTTGACACTCTTGTATATCTGCTACCTTCAATTAATTACCTTCGAACGGTATCATATTTTTGTATTGAGTTGGTTGTTGATATTTATTTTGTTGCTGGATAGATTTGTGGATACACTCAGCAAAGAGAATGGATTGAAGCGAATGTTGTTGTGGGTATTTGTTTTTTCAGCATTTACCGCAATGCTCTTACACAATTTAAGTATCGAACGGGCACAGGAGGTTCGACAAAAAATTGTAAGTCAGGTCAGAACAGAAGAGGATAAGATTGCAGAGTTTATGTTTGAAGATGTCGCCAAAAAAATCATGTTGGAAGACGACATCATTAGGCTGTATTACCGCAATCCTCTTTTGCCAGAAAAAGAACTAAAGGAGCGAATTCTTCAAAAACATTTTGGTGGAAGTTTTCTTGCTTACCAAATTGATATTCAACCTTATAATAAACGTGGACATTCACTGAGGCATACCGAGAAAACGGTGCGTTTGGAGGACTATGAGGGGCGCATGAAATTTCAGAAAAAAACACAGGATCATTACCTCTCATTGATTCCAAACACCACAACAGGAGGCTACAATTACCTCGCAAAATTGCCGATTTTTCCATTGGACAACAGTTTCACCTTGTTGGGTTATTTGGTGATTGAGATGGAAAAAAAATCAGACAAGGAGAATGTCTATCCTGAATTGATTATTGAAGACAAATTTAGAGAACCCGCCGAGTACGATGATTACAGTTATGCGGTTTACAAGGACGGAAACCTCAGGACACACAAAGGCGATTATGCTTATGATTACAAACAGGATTCTATTTTTATCTCTGATAATGAAAAATTTAAGTACATCAATTTTGATGGCTACTCTCATTTGCTGCAAAACCCAGAAAAAAACAAGACGATTATTGTTTCCCGGGTCAGCAAAGGTGTGATGGATTATTTATCCATGTTCTCTCACCTGTTTTTGATTTCGGGCATTGCAGTATTGTTGTTGTCCTTCATTATTTATGTGATCAAACACTCCCGAAATATTCGCATTAGAGATTTATTTTACTCTTCCTTGCGAATGAGAATCAACGTGGCAATGTTGTCTATCTTATTGGTATCTTTTGTCGTCATTGCATTGGTGAGTATTGCCTATTTTTACCAAAAAACAACGAATTATCACCAAGAAATTCTACTCCAAAAACAAAAAGAAGTGCTTACTTCAATAGAAAGCACCCTTCAAAAAGATGCGAATCGTCAAGATGCCAATCGTCGATTTGATTCCTTCGTAAACATAAGTGAATGGGAAGGCAGAGTAGCTTCTTTGGCAAGTATTCACTCAATGGATATCAACCTTTTTGATATCAATGGTCAATTGTTGCATTCTTCTCAGACAGCGATTTACGAACGAGAACTGCGTTCCTCTCAGATGAATCCAGTTGCATTTCATCAGATGTCACAAGAATTCAAAAGCCAATTTATCCACCACGAAGCCATTGGTAAACTCTCCTATCTTTCGTCTTATGTACCTATCAAAAACGAGAAAGGAAGTGTGGTTGGTTTCTTGAATCTTCCATATTTTGCGAAAGAGAAGGAGTTGAGAAGTGAGGTATCTGGTTTCTTAGTAACGCTCATCAATGTATATGTAGTCATTTGGTTGATTGCAGCATTATTGGCTTTGGCAATTGCGAATTCCATTACCAATCCATTGAAGATGATTAGTGACAAACTAAAAAATATCCGATTGGGGCAACAAAATGATTTGTTGGAGTGGCCTGACAATGATGAGATTGGAACTTTGGTGACACAATACAATGAGACGATCATTGAGTTGGACAGAAGTGCTAAAAAATTGGCTAAAAACGAACGGGAATATGCTTGGCGGCAAATGGCGAGACAGGTAGCACATGAAATTAAGAATCCTTTAACACCCATGAAGTTGAGTATTCAACACCTTCAAAGGGCAATGAAAGACAACCGTCCAAATATAAACATATTGATGGATAGGGTCAGCCGTACATTGGTCGAACAGATTGACACCCTTTCTCGGATAGCAACAGAATTTTCTTCTTTTGCCCAAATGCCTACACCGAAAAATGAATTGATGGACATCAATGAGGTCATCGAAAATACGGTTACACTCTATGAAGATACTGAGAATGTGCGTCTCTTCAAATTGATGCCTGAAGAACCTTCTTATGTGAATGCCGATAAAGGTCAATTGATTCGGGTATTCAATAACTTGATTAAAAATGCGATTCAAGCCATTCCTGATGAAAAACAGGGAATCATAGTGGTGAACATCAAGAAAGCCAAAAACTCAATTGTTGTGGGGGTCGCAGACAATGGTTGTGGAATTGACCCAGAACAGAAAGAGAAGGTATTTGTACCAAACTTTACCACCAAAAACTCAGGGATGGGTTTGGGATTGGCAATGTCAAAAAACATTGTAGAGGCTGCAAAGGGGCGTATATGGTTTGAATCTAAAGTGGATGAAGGCACTACTTTCTATGTGAAATTGCCATTAGAGGAAGTCGAAGAACCCATTTTGAACCTTAATTTTGGATCTGCTTATATGTCTGACGAGGAAGAGGATTCGGAATCTCTTTAGAAAAAACAACCTTTTTAATTCATTGTTAAATAGATTTTGTACTCTAAAAATTAAATACATGAAACAAAGATTACACTACTCATTCATCTTGGTGTTTGTTGTTCTGCTAACATCAAGCGCACTTATGGCTCAAAGTGATTGCCAGCCAGAAGATCCTCCTTATCCAGAATTCATAGGCGTATATCCAACACCTGAAAACGATACATTGCCAGATGGAACGATTTTTTTTAGTACAGGATTGCCTGCTGCTTGTCAAGGTGAACCCTATACTTTTGATTTAACGGTAGTTGTGCCTGACTCTATATTTGCAGGCGATTTTACACCCCTCTTCAATTTCTATGCAAAAATTGACAGTGCCATTCTTGTCAACCCTACTGCTGTAGGTCTGCCTGGTGGATTTGATTTTCAAACAAGTGCACTCAATTGGACCGTTTATGGAGGAGTGACAGAATGTGTAAGAATCACAGGAATGAGCGATGTACAGGGCGATTACCCAATCGTATTGTCTATTGTTGCTTATTCTTCCAGTATCCCTTTTCCAGTGCCACTTGATTTTGGAGGTTATACTTTGAGCGTTGTTTCTCCCGAAAACGAGTGTATGGTTTCGAGCATTGAAGAACCTTCTCTCAGTTTTGGCCAAGCCTATAATTTTCCGAATCCATTTCAGGGGCAAACAACCATTTATTTAAATTCAAAACAAAATACCCCCTTGACTTTATCCATTTTTGACATCGCAGGTAGAAAAGTGCATGAGCGTTTGCTTCAAGCCAGCATTGGTGATAATGAATGGGATATTGACGCATCTTCGCATTCGCTGCAATCTGGTGTTTACCTTTATACATTAGGGAGCGGAACAGACATTGTAGGAGGAAAGATGTTGGTGAAATAAATTATTGATTTCCAAAGAAATATTTTAATATAAGATATGATAGGTTTTTTAATTCAATTAAAAAAAATATCATATCTTTTTTTTATAAAAGAAAAGGTGAAAAAACTCGAAAGCGATTACCTTTGCATTCAAATGACTAATAGTAAATCAGTCTATTCATAGTCAAAAATATTTCACTCCAATAATTTGTTAAAAGGCTTAACTAAGTAATAAGAAAAAAATAACTTGAACACCTTAATTCCCCTTTTGAAAGGGGATGGGGTATGTTAGATAAAAAATTGTTCAGGTTATTTTTTTACCGTTACTAAGTTCTTTAGAATAGTCTTCCCCAAAGCTAAAAATGTGTTTAATATAGACCATTTAGTTTTTTGATTGTTGTTTTTTAGTATATTTACAAATGGAATTATTCGGTCAATATTTTTTGAAAAAAATGCTTTGTGTGAATTATTTTTTACCCTTATTTTTCCTTTTTTGAAGTAAGCAACTATTTTTGAAAAGTCCATTTAGCAGACATTACAATGCCATTGTCCTTGAAAGATAACAGTCCCAAAATATCAGAAGAACAATTGGTTACTTTATTAAAAGCACATAATAAAGTAGCAATGGGGATGTTATATGACAACTATGCTGCTGCTTTATATGGCATAATCATGCGGATAACCCAATCCAAACATCATTCCGAGAATATCCTTCAAGATTCATTTGTCAAAATTTGGAAAAACATCCAAAGCTACGACGCTTCAAAAGGTCGTCTTTTTACTTGGATGCTGAACATTGCTCGCAATACAGCCATAGATTTTACCCGCTCCAAAGGATTTCGAAAAACGTCAAAAACGGACAGTATAGACACACAGGTGTACACTCCAGATAACCTAAGTACAGAGACGAATGTCCAGTCAATAGGATTGCAGGATATCGTTGCCAAATTAGATCCCAACTTGAAGCAAATAATTGACTTGGTTTATTTTCAAGGATACACCCAAAAAGAAATTGCAGAAGAGTTCGACATTCCTTTGGGTACTGTCAAATCAAGGGTAAGAATTGCAGTGAGAGAGCTGCGAAAATTGATGGAATAAATTGAATATTTGAGATATTTCAATGTAAAAAATGAAATTGCTTAGTAATAAGAAAAAAATAACTTGAACATCTTAATTCCCCTTTTGAAAGGGGTTGGGGTATGTTAGATAAAAAATCGTTCAGGTTATTTTTTTACCGTTTCTATGTCAAAATTTTATTAAAAAAATAACCTGCTTTTTTCAAGTATTTTCATAAGTTTTGCAAATACTTGATTATCCGACAGTATCATCTTGAAAGACTACTTAGGAATACTACAAAAATAAGGTTACAAATTTCTCTTTGCTTATTCATCCGCTTT
>JBGCDY010000419.1:0-4912 GCA_045105835.1 Chitinophagales bacterium | reverse complement strand
ATTTCCGATTTGCTTTTCTTTTTCTGGAAGAAAATAGGCGTATTGGGCTTAAATTTTTGCCCTACAAGTAAGTCATTGTAGTCATATAATTTTGACAAAGGAACTTGATAGGTATGCGATACGAAAGCAGGCATCAATGGTACATTGGAGGTAATCGCTTGTTTACCATTTACTACCAGCTGCTGATACAATGGCGCAATAGGTTCTTTTTTTACCATCATTTCAGTACCTTCTGCCATTTCCTCCATCACCATTACAGGGTTTTCAGATTCCTTTGACTCACTTTCTCCCACAAGAATTGTTTCTAATTCAGTAGTCACTCCTATCTTTTCCTTTGGAGGTCGATTGTCTTTAAAAGTTACATTTGGCTTCTGTGTAGAAGTATGTCTAGATGCCAACAAAGGATTTTGCTTTGTATTTCTTTTTTGATAATCCGAAAAACTCATTGAAGCGGCATTGGAATCTGCCCCATATACAATCACTGGAGGTCCATTTCCATCCAACATAGTAATCACCGCACTATCGTATTCATACAAACGGTAACGCTCAATCAAACCAATCAACAATTCGGCGTAACGTGGATTGGTAGCATATCCTGCCTTCTTCAATCCATGCGCCCAGCCTTCATAATCCCTCTTGCCCAAGCTAAACAAGTGATCGTAATAGTTCAACCTGTGAAAGCGCAAAAACTCGGAATGATCCAAATATGAATCATAAACTGTATGATATTTTCTGAAACATTCATCAGGAGCATCATCTGTGTGGTAAATTGTTTCTCCCGTCCACTCTGCTTTGCATTTGATTCCAAAGTGATTTTTACCTTGATTCGCCAAACGGCTATTGCCGTAATCCGACTCCAACATTGCCTGTGCCAACTTGATACTTGCAGGTACCCCCATACGGTGCATCTCTTCAATTGCAATCATCTTAAAGTCCTCAATATATATGCGAGCTTTCATTTCATCTGCTTCAATACAAGCATTACAACAAAGGCAAGAAACCAATAAGAGGAAAGAAATTTTAAAAAATATCAATTTTTCACTACAATAGACATTCATCATCTGCACAATTTATCTGGTTTGGTATGTGTTAAAAAACAGCCTTAAGGTTTTGTGGCAAGGGTTTGGGAGTGTTGGGGTTTGCAGTGTTTAAGTTCGCTTAAAAGTACGATTTTTTGTTTATGTATTTTGTAATTTTTGTGTCAAAATAGTCAAGTTTTGATTATTTTGAAGTGGTTGTAAAGAAACGAATTTCTGAATGATTAATCAAAAAACAAGCCATTTTTGATGAAATTTATCTTCCTTTTTCAAATTTTCCGCCTACTTCAAAACGAAAACTCCCCATTTTATCCTCCTTATTTCAGTATTGACAAATACCAAAGAGGGTAAAATATTTGTTCTAAATAAGAGCAAAACCATACTTCAAATTTGGGCACAAAAAATTTTCTTTTTGCAAGATGACAAATTTGAATTTTAAAGGATAATATGAAAAAAGCCATTTCGTTTTTTGACCAAACCTTTATAGCATGAAATTTACGATTAAGACCTTACTCTCTTGTTTCCTATTTTTTATCAGCTTTCAACCTCTATCTGCTCAGGTAGAAGAATTAGAGGAGCTATGGGATGCCTTATTAGAATTGCAGGAAGTTATGCAATCTTATGATGAGGAATACTACGAACCTCAAGAATACGAAGTCCAAATCCCATCCAATAATACCTACGAATCCAATGAAAGCGCAGCATTGCAATATGTAGGAATTGCAAGCAATCAACTCAATTACATTGCTTCTGCTCAAGAAAACTCCCAGTGGTGTTGGGCAGCTTCAATACAAATGGTTTTTCGCTACTATGGCATAGACATCACCCAATCCCAAATCGTTTCACGGACTTATGGGACAGACAACGGGGGCAACCTTCCCGATTGGCCTGCAAGTTTTCAAACCATTCACAACAACCTCAACAATTGGAGCATCGACAACAATGGACAATACTACGAGGTCAGTGCCGAAATGGGAATGGGTACACCTTCGCCTGCTTTTTTGGTAGACGAACTCTCTAATGGTCACGCAGTCATACTGGGTTATGATACGGGGCAAGGTGGGCACGCCGTTGTCGTAACCGCACTCAGTTATTACCCAACGGCTTATGGCCCACAAGTTCAAAGCATCATCGTGAGAGACCCTTGGCCCAGTTATACCAACCTCCAAAATCGTGGAAGAATCGAATACCCTGCCCAAAATCTTGCATACAATACCCAAGCTTATTGGTCGGTAAGGGTTCGGAAGTAAAAAATGCTTATTATTGTACAAAGCCAGAACCATAAAGTTCAAATGCAAATATCAAACTCAAATTCAAAACTGCACTTGGTTTTGGCGAAGAAAACTCAAAGTCTTGCCAGAAAATCGCAAGACTTCAGTTCTTAGAAACTAAACCCGTTTTATGCCCAGAAAATGAATTCCGATGAAAGATAGGCTCAAAGAAATAAGGCTTGGAGAAATCGCTGCAATTGCTGTCTTTATGGCAGGCTTATTGGCTTTCTACAGCTTTGGTGATTCCATTGCAACATGGGGTATCTCCTCCAACTTGAGAGCATTTGTCCTCTTATTTGCTTTGTATCTTGGAGCGCAATTCTTGGCTGCCATCATAGATTTCTTACAGGGTCGCCATCGACTTACTCCCAAAAACTTCATCATACTTTGGAGCAGCTATCTTTTTGTGACCATGGTGAACCTCCTCTTTCTTGTAGCCCTATTTCCTCTAATCATTTTGCAGTTCATTTTAGGGCCCGCCACCTTCTTCGTTTTCTTCATTTCCTCCGCAACCTTATTGATATATTTTGTGCAAAACACATTGGGAATTGATTGGGTAGGAAACCCTCCTACTATCGAAACTGCAAAATGGGCATTGGTAGGATTAGCAGCTTGTTTTGGAGCAATTGGTTTGGTCTATTATTGGAACAGCAAAGAAATCAACCCTGAAACGCTTCTGATTGATTTTTGGCTGGATAAAATCGACACCCCTGCCCGAAAACTCCACCAAAAATGGATGCGTTTTTTGGAAGTATAAACAATTGATAGCACACAGATTGAACTGATTCTAATGATTTCACTGATAAAAAAACAGTTCAAATCTCGCCCAATCAGTTCAATCCGTGTGCTATACAATTAAAACTTCACCACCTTCCCCACAAAATTATCTACCTTCAATAAATACACTCCAGCCTCCAATCCCTTCAAATCAATCACCACCCTTTCACCACTCACTTCAATAGCCTTCAAAACCTTACCATCCAAGCCCATCAATTGAAGCACATCACCTTTCTGCAAATTATTCACCTCCAAAACATCCACCACAGGATTCGGAAAAAATTGAATACTGCTAACCGTTTCTATCGTTTCAGCACCCGTAGAAGCCTCCCAAAAAACAGCCGTCTTTGGGCTTTCCAAATCCGCCAAACTCACCCATTTTTGGTGCAAATAAGCAGAAACGCCTTCCATTTCGGCATCCGTCAAATCACGATTCCACAAAAGCAGTTCCCCCAATTTACCTTCCCATTGACCATTCGTAGAAGAAATAGCCGCATCACTCGGTTCAGTCATTCTCACACCCAACACACAAAATTCCAATGGATTAATTGTCGTCAAAGGATTAACCAACTCACCATTCAAAAAAGTACTTCCCTCCAAAGTCCTTGCAGGCGCATCACTTGCAAACAACTGACTTTCATCTTCATGTCGAGGAATATTTGCCGTCAAGCCATTGAAGGGAGCAGCATTCGGAAAAGACAGCGCATTTTCTTCATACGCCATCAAAATGGTTTGATAAGGCTGTTGTTCCAATGCCACTCCTTGTATCCAAATCGTAGCAAAATCTACAATACCTAAGCCATTCTGATAGTTGGAACGAAAAGCAAACCAACCACCGTCACCCCATGCTCCTCCTGTTTCAAATCCCCAACCCAAAGTCGAACTCGTTGCAGGTGCGGGGTCATCCAAAGAACCATCTCCATCCAAATCCGAAGCATCCATTCGGTGCACCATACCTTCAATATCTCTGGGGTCAATAGGTGTTATTGAAAGCGTATTTTTTCGAGCCGCTGCATAATAAGTTCCTGTTCCCAAAGTTGGTGTATAGCTCATACCAATGTGAATCGGGTCTCCACAGCCATCAGAACTATACCAATGATAATCCAAATCTGTTTGGGGATTGACAATCGACAAAGTATTGTCTGCCAAAGTTTCGATTTCGGGAGCAGTAGCTAAGGTAACCGCAAAACCCTTTCGATTTGCACTCATTGCTTTGGAAGTCGGTTCAACAGCAGCCACATAATAATTTCCGCTTGCAGGAGGCTGAAAATCAGTCCCAATCTGCAAAATTTCGCTTCCCATTTCATCTGACAACCAATAATAATCGTAGTTGGAATCGGGATTTTCGATGATTACCGAGCAAGCATCTTTTTGTACGACCTGCAAGCCCATTGCAGCAAAAGGCTCGGTATATCCTATGATTACCGTGTTTTTAACGCTATTCAAATTGGCATCTTTTACGGTATAAGTGTAAGTCCCAGCCTCCAATTGAAGGCGACTCTTTTGGTTATCAACAGAAGAATTTGAAGTAAAAACATTTCCGTCTTTAGTACCAATAAACTCCAATTGCTGCAATTGAGTAGCCACGTCTCCATAATTTTCCAAGACATAAAAACGGTAGTAGTTATAAGTCTCTGAATTGTCGAACAAGAAACCTCTTTTTTGGAATCGGCTGTCAAAAACTGCGTCGTCTCTTTCGTCCAAAGTCACCCAATTTTCACCATTCATAGAACCTTCAAAAAGCCAATGTTTGGGATCACGTTCGGGTACATCGTCTGCGCTTGTGATGGTGTAATAATTCACTACTGCACCGTCAGGAACATTGTA
>JBGCDY010000418.1:0-11779 GCA_045105835.1 Chitinophagales bacterium | reverse complement strand
CATAATACAATGCGGACAACATATCTTGGGTACAAGCTTTGATGGGTGCTACTTCGTCCTTAGCCTTCAATTACCCCTTGCGAATGCGGTAGTCAATCTGTACCTCATTTCGGTCGTGGAAAAAACGAAATTGGTTTTTCTTCGTGAACTTGCCTTCCTGAATGTCCCGAATATACTTCAATGGAAGCAATGTCTCGGGGTCAATATAGGTTTCGTAGCGGTCATTCACCTCATACACCCAATTGAATGCAGAAGCTGTTCTTCCTTCACATTCAACATGATAGACTGGTTTATTGTCCAATTGGTCGTTTGACAATTCAAAAGTCACATTACCCGCTTTCATCCAGATTGCCGACCAATTGTAGTAAATTTTGAAGGTCAGTTTTTCGCTTGCTTTGAAGGTATTGTAATCCATTGGAAGCGAACAGGTTTCATTTATTGAAACGGGCGAACTGCTATTGCTTTTCGATGTTTTTGAAGCATTGGCATGGAAGATAACCCCCAAACAGATGAACAAACACAATACTATCCACTTCTTCATTGAAATACAGTTTTTGAATTTTTATTTATCACTTCAATCCTCAACAAACAGACTTTTTTAATTAGACAAAAACAAAGGCTTACGGTTTAAAAATATTCAAGCGACTGATGAGCCACCAACCAATAATAGCGGGAATCACCAAGTTAATCCACCAGAGGCTGAACGTAGCTGCAATGATAGCCAATTGGTTATTCGTGACATAGCTCCAAAAAAACAGCGCAATATTTCCCCGAATCCCCAACTCTACCAAGGCTATACTCGGAGTAAAAAGCTGCACACAAAAAATGGTGTTCACAATCATCCAAGCCGTGAGTGCATTTACCTCCATATTATAAGCCCAACAGAGACCAATATATTGTAGGGTGAACACTGTATTTCTCAAAAATGACCAAGCCAATACCTGCGCCAATTCATGGGTGTGATAGGCTTCGATAGGCGAAAAGTGATTTTTGTAGCGGCGAAAAAACGGAATTTTTGCTATCCATCGCTCCGATTTTTGGACTTGAAAATAGACCAACAAAAGCGCGCCTATCAATAAGACCGCTAAAACTCCCATTCCCACTACCTGCCAAACTTCCCACTGCAAATAAATCCCTGCAAAACTCACAAAACCAATCGCTCCCAAGCTTACATTCGCAATTATTTGACTCAAACTTCCCACCAAAGTAACGGCAATTGCCTGCAATCTATTGGCGTGCTGCAAAATCAAAACCCGTCCACCATATTCCCCCACCCGATTGGGGGTAAAAAGTGAAAGGGTGATGCCACACAAAATGGCTCGAAAAGCATCCTTAAAAGATAGACGTTCTACCTTCAACATGAGTTGTCGCCACTTCTGCGCTTCAATGCCCCAATTGAGGAAACTAAAGCTGCAAACACCTAAGAACCAAAGCATATTTTGGAAATGGAGAGAACTCAAAAAAGTCCATGTAATGGCTTCAAAGTTTTCTTGACTGGCAATCTGTTGGTAAATTGCCCATACCAAACCACTAAAAATGAGTATCTTTAGCAGCCTGCTGAGACTTTTCTTTGCAGTAGAATTGGTTAATATTGTATTCATCAGATGAACAAAAATAAGAAAATCATAGGAATAGACCCTGGTACGGTGGTATTGGGTTATGCAGTTATTGAAGTGCTTGGCAAAAATGAGGTGAAAATCCATAGTTTGGGAGTCGTGCGCCTCAATAAGTATCCCGACCATTACACCAAATTGAAAGTCATTTTTGAGAAAATAACTTTCTTGGTGAATACGCATAAGCCTGATGAAATGGCAATTGAAGCACCCTTTTTTGGTAAAAATGTGCAGTCTATGCTCAAGTTGGGGAGGGCACAAGGAGTGGCGATTGCGGCAGGAATGATGCACGGGATGAATGTGCAGGAGTATGCTCCTCGAAAAATCAAACAGTCGATTACTGGGAGTGGGAATGCCTCGAAAGAACAAATCTCTGCGATGTTAAAGAGTTTGTTGAAAATTGATGTGATGCCGAAGTATTTTGATGCAACGGATGCCTTGGGCGTGGCGGTTTGTCACCACCTTCAATTGCAGTCTCCTATTCCTACAGGAAATAAAGCGACGAATTGGAAGGCATTTTTAGCGGCAAATCCAGATAAGTTGAAGAAGAGGAAATGATGTGCAAGATGCCTCAAAGGGGCAAAAGCAGTAGCGTGGGGCATCGCCCATAGCCGTCAAGCTAAGAAGTAGAAAGAGGTGTAAGATGCCCCAAAGGGGCAAAAGCAATAGCGTGGGGCATCGCCCTACGAAGCAAAAAAAGAAGGTACCAGCCCTGAAAGGGCGAAAGCAAAGAGGATAGCTAAATGCTTTCGCCCTTTCAGGGTTAATAAACAAAAGTTTTCCTTAGCTTGATGACTTTGGATAAAAGACAAAAAGTGCCAAACATTTCACTTTGCAGCCTTGCGAATCGCCTCAACAATAGGCACTTTGTAGCCCATAGGAGAAGTTTTTTCGACTACAATATCTTCACATCCATTGAAGTGGGCAAAAGACCAAAGTTTTTTCACAAAAGCAGAAAGAGCAGCGTCTAAATGAGTGAACTGTTCTTCAAATACCAAATTTCGGAGGTACAAGGTTTTTTGTTTGCGGTCGGCTTTGGCATCCAAACGCCCAATGAATTGCGTTCCCCACAAAATCGGCAAACAAAAATAACCATACACCCGTTTGGGCGCAGGAACATAACACTCAATCGTATAATTGTAGTCAAACAACTCCTTCAACCTTTTGCGCTGAATCACCACATTGTCGAATGGGGAAAGAAAATGCACATTTTTCGTGTTTTTAATGTGATTCAATTGCGATAATTCCTGTGGAGTGCTGTAATAAATATTGTCGCAGCCTTCAATGTTCACTACTTCAATGATACCATCCGCCAAAAGTTGCGGTAGGCGAGCCTTTATCCAGTCCTTCGTCTCCTTGCTCCGCAAATACGGAACCTGGTCATACGCCACCAAGCCATGCGCTTCAATGGCTCGAAGAACCAAAAAATCTGCCATTTCGGAAGGCGTAGGGGCTTGGGTGTTGAGATCAGGAGGCAATACCCGTTCGGTCAAATTATACACTTTCTGAAAACCCTTTCGGGCAGTAATCATTAGTTTTCCTTCCATAAACAACTGTTCCAAAGCCCGTTTTGCAGGTTTCCAACTCCATATTGCTGCTTTGAAGTCATCGGGTTTCTTGAAATCTTTGCTCATCAAAGCACCTTCTGCCTTGATGCGGTCATAGACATATTCTTTCACATTTGTTTTGGGACGGGTCCAATGTTGTTTGCCATTGGCGTAGCGGTTCATTCTGGGCAAAGAATAACGAAAATCTTGCATCGGAAGATAAGCCGCAGCATGACTCCAATATTCAAATACGCCTCGTTCTTTGGACTGCAATTCCAAAAGAGTTTCTTTTTTGTAATCGGGTAAACGTGTCCACAAAGTGTGGTGATGCGCTCGTTCCACCACCGAAATGGTGTCGATTTGAGCATAGGTCATTCGCTTCAATGCCTTCAAAAGTCCCGTCTTTCCTTTTCCGAAAGGATTCTTTTGCAGCAAACCTTGGTTTTGAAGGGCTAATTGCCGAGCTTCTTTGATGCTTAAGTGTTGTTTTTTCAAAGAGAATGGTTTTGAAGTATTTTAAAATGCTATTTTACGAATATTTATTTAAGCTTGTACGAAGTTTTTCAATCGTACTTTTTAGCCCTGAAAGGGCGCAATCAACAGCATGGGGCAACCGCCCCATGTACTAAAAAAAGAAATACATTAGCCCTGAAAGGGCGTAAGCCTATATTTTATTTTTGCTTACGCCCTTTCAGGGCTAGAAAACGATGCTTGAGGGTCATAGGGCGTTGGCCCATGCTAATGCTGATGCCCTTTCAGGGCGTTTTTATGGCTTCATTAAAGACTTCGTACAGTCTTGATTTTTATTCTTTTATGATATTAGACTATTGCAGTATTTAGATTCTCCACGGAATTTATCAGAGAACCAAAAAAAAGAAACTTCCAAAGCCTATCTGTAAAAGAAGACCTTGGAAGTTTTTTTGAAGCAGAAAATCCACCTTGTTTCTCAAGAATTCAATATAGTTATTTTGTCACAAATATTTGAGTCAAGTAGTACATACCGCTTGGTCTTTTGACAATTCCAATACCTGTATGGGTGAAATCACTCTTTTCGATGTTTTCACGGTGCCCCTTACTTTTTAACCAAGCGGCAACTGCTGCTTGAGCTGAAGGTTGCATTGCTACATTTTCGCCTCGTCTGGTCGCGCCTCCAATCGCAGGGCTCATCTTGTTCATTCGTGCTGCAAAATCATCGTGGCTTATCTTCCCTTTTACTTTCATGTATTCAGAATGGTCACGAGAAAACTGTCTGATAACTGCGTGAAATTGTAAAGCCTTCAATCCCTTGCTTGTTCGGTGAAGATTAATCAATCGCAAGACTTCATCTTCCATTGATTCTTCGACTGATTTAGGCGTATTTGCTGGAGGCTTTGTATTCGTTGGCGGTTTTGTATTTGTTGGTGGCTTAGTGTTCGTTGGCGGTTTTGTATTTGTTGGTGGCTTGGTATTCGTTGGCGGTTTCGTATTTGTCGGTGGCTTAGTGTTCGTTGGCGGTTTTGTATTTGTCGGTGGCTTGGTATTCGTTGGCGGTTTTGTATTTGTCGGTGGCTTAGTGTTCGTTGGCGGTTTTGTATTTGTCGGTGGCTTGGTATTCGTTGGCGGTTTCGTATTTGTCGGTGGCTTGGTATTCGCTGGTGGTTTGGTGTTTACAGGTGGCTTAGTATTCGTTGGCGGTTTCGTATTTGTCGGTGGCTTTGTATTCGTTGGCGGTTTCGTATTTGTCGGTGGCTTGGTATTCACTGGTGGTTTGGTGTTTACAGGTGGCTTAGTATTCGTCGGTGGTTTGGTTTCCACTGGCGGTTTGGTATTTGTCGGTGGCTTTGTGTTCACTGGTGGTTTGGTTTCAACTGGCGGTTTTGTATTTGTTGGTGGCTTGGTGTTTACGGGTGGTTTAGTTTCAACTGGCGGTTTGGTATTTGTCGGTGGCTTGGTGTTTACGGGCGGTTTGGTTTCCACTGGCGGCTTGGTGGCAGGCTTTGGAGTAGCGTTTCCACGAGTACGAGTTGGAGTAGCAGCCACTGATTGTCCACTTCCAAAAGAATACATTTGCTTAACATCTTCATTGGCAATCACCAAACCGACCAAATCACCTGTTTGAGCATTTCGCATAACCCAAGGGTGTGTTGCATTCGTATCCTGAAAAAAGGTATCACCTGCTTTGATGACGCCATATTTTTTTTCTACTCCTTTGTAGTCCTTCCAAAAAACGGCTACATCGAATGAATTTTTGTTGTGCAAACCCAGTTTCACCTTTTTACTTCCTTCCATCGAGCGAATATTGCCTGCTCCAATGATTTGATTCGGTTGGTTGGTACTGACAGCGAATTGAAGTAAAGGCGTTTTGCTGTATTGATCCTCTGCACGCCATTGTGATTTGTCTGCTGCTCTCTGGGTGAAAATTTGCCCATGTGCTAAGGATTGTACAAAAACGGGATTCCCTTGTTCGTTGCGTTTGAAGATATCAACAGTAAGGAGCGATTCGTTTTTGATAGAGAAGGTGATCATCTTGGGGGTTCTCACTACAGAGCGATCACTGGTGCGTTTGCTGTTTTGCAGTCGTCTGCTTCGTGTTTGTGCATCAGCAGTAAAAAACTCTGTACTACTTGACCATATAAGTAGCAATAAAAAAATACGAACTATGGCATTTTGTGCATTCATAGCGAAGAAAGATTTTAAAAAAAAATTAAAAAAATGGTTTAAGAGCTTCTACATTAACAGTTTAGACGATGGGTCTTTGAGGCAAGAAGGGTTTTGTCTTTACTTCAATAATTGAAGATAAGTGACACAGATTCTTAGCACAAGACATTTTACTATCTTATAACCTTAATGTAAAAAAATAAGGAGTGAGTTATTACTGGGTAGGTAGGATGTATATGATTGCACCTCTAAGTTAAGGCTTTTTTGTCAAACTACGAAAAACTTACTCCTTAGCACGGAGTAAAATAAAAATGAAAAACAGTTTTTTCATCAGGCAGTTTGAAGCTTCAAATTGAAGGGTTTATTTTTTGACCATTATTTAGCTCCATTGCTCATCGGCTTAACAAGAGCCTTTGGTGGTGACTGTTTTTGGGTCAATCGAGAAATGATAAAAATGCTGACCAAACCGCTGACCATTGCCAAAGTTCGGAAAGGGAACAACACGACTCCATCTTCAACCATTGGATAGGGCAACAATTGAGGGATGCCCAAAGTCGCTTCCCCACCTCCAAATCGAAGCACAAACGAAACAATGAAACCTACTAAACTGCCGTAATAATTGGCTTTTTTGTCAAACAAAGCCGCTACCAATTGGGGAAATAAAATGCAGTAAACGAAGTCACTACACAAAAACCAAAGTGCATAAACGCTTTTGACCTGTAATGCCAACAAGGTCGATGCAATCCCAATAATCCAGATACACCGCTTCAATATGATGGCTAATTTTTCAGGACTAACATCGGGGTTGACCAATGGACGGTAGATATTCCAACTGGCCATGCTCGAAGCCGATAAAATAGAAGAATCGACTGAAGACATCACCGCTGCTGCAATAGCTCCCAAAGCAAGGGTACTCACCCACGGGTTGGTGAGATAGCGGGCTACATAAGGCAGGGTCAAAGAAGCATTTTCGGGAGCTGCAACGCCGACACTTGACCAATCTACGACATCTCCAATCACTCCAATCATAACCGCAGGAACAGCCGCTGCCATACACACAAAACCCGCAATGATGGAAAGCCACATAGCTGTATTTTCGTTTTTTGCAGAAAGGACTCTTTGGAAATACACTTGCCACGCCACACCTCCAAATATCAACAAGAGTGCATAGTCCAACCAATTCCAGTATTTGTTGCCCCAATTGGGATCTCGCCAGCCGTCAATAGGTGGAAAGAGGTCGCTCAAATGCCCTTTTTTGTCGGTGTACAATTGCCAAGCATTTTCCCAACCACCAACGTGTTCTAAGGCAAAAGGGATGACCAATATCAAACCAACAAACAACAAAATCAGTTGGACAATGTCCGTTAATGCGACTGCCCACAAACCTCCCAAAGCGGTGTAAGCGATTGCAATCAGAGCAGAAAGTACAATAGAAGTATTGAAGTCCAAGCCCAAGACAGTTCCGAAGGTCGTACCCAAAGCGGTCAAAATTGCAGCCGACCAAAATATTTCGCCCGTAAGGGCAGGGAGAAATAAGAGGGCTGCCATTTTCTTGCCAAAGCGTTGTTCGAGTGGATCGAGCATGGTTTTGAATTCATACCGCCGCATTTTTCGGGCAAAAAACAAGCCTCCTACAATGAGACTCAGTGCATAACCCCAAGGTGCTTGTACCCATGTCAAGCCCCAACTGGCGGTGTATTCTGCAGTGCCATTGATATAGCCACCGCCTACCCATGTTGCGCTCATCGTAAAGACCGCTACAAAGAGTGGAATGCTTCGTCCTGCCAGCATGACCTCAGTGATGTTGTCCGATTTTCGGATTTTGGAGGCATAGATCCCCAAATAGAAAATCACTCCATAAAAGACCATCATCGACACAAAGCCTCCCCAATGCACTTCTTTTTCGAAGTAGAATAGGGCTGCTGCAAGGAGCAACATACCGATGAATAAGACAGCAAGTGGACGGTATTGTTTGGACATAGCTATGGTAAATTGAGTATGTAAAGGCAGCGTAAAATAGGGAATTTATCGTCCCCCTCCAATATCCAACATCGTAGCAGTTGTATAAGCTGCTTCATCCGACAAGAGCCATAGAATCGCATGAGCGACTTCCATTGCCTTGCCACCACGTTTCATCGGAATAAAATGCTTCAAATCTTCCACTCGATTCGGTTTTCCGCCGCTTGCATGAATGTCGGTATCAATCAATCCTGGTCGTACCCCATTCACTCGAATTCCTTCTGTTGCCACTTCCTTACCCAATCCAATGGTCATCGAATCCATCGCCCCTTTCGAAGCCGCATAATCGACATACTCAAATGGAGAACCCAAACGAGACGCAATTGAAGAAACATTCACAATCGCTCCTCCCCTACCACCTCTTTTGGTCGACATCCGCCTAACCGCCTCCCTTGCACACAAAAAACTGCCCATCACATTGACTGCAAAAACCTCTTGAATACGTGCCAAATCCATTTGCCAAAACTCCATTTGCGGCTTCAAAATCCCCGCATTATTGACCACCGCATCCACATAGCCCCATTCTTTCTCTACAAAATCAAACATTTGTAAAACAGCATCTTCCGAAGATACATCGGCTTGGTAGGTCATTGCAGTACCTCCATTTGCTTCAATGGCATTCACCACTTCAATAGCAGCCACTTCGTTTTGGAAATAATTGACACATACAGCATAGCCTTTTTCGGCAGCCAACAAAGCCGTTGCAGCACCAATTCCTCGGCTTGCGCCTGTAATGATGATTGTTTTCATTTTCTGTGAAACTTGGTTTTGTTCTGTAATAATTCAATAATTGCTTCAAAATTCGGGCTATTTTGAAGTTCTTTTGTAGAAAAACGTTCAATTTTACCTCCAAATACGACCTCTATAATTTCTTCTTTTTTCAAAGAAACGTACAAAGCATAAGCCCCTACCATAAGCGGAAGAAAAGGGGCTACAATATATTCTATGTGTATACGCCCTCCATTTGCAGATTGGAATATTTCGTAAAGTCCTTTCAATCCATACAAAGCTAAACCCAAGGCGAATAAACCAATAATGAAAACAACTATCCAATTTTTGATAGCTTTGCCACGTTTGATACGAACAATATCTACATCTGCAAATTCAACTGTTTTATAGGTATATCCATTTCGAAGAAAATGAACCCCTTCTTGACTGACACCAAAATATTTGTCTCTAAATAAATAAGTACTCATTTTTTTTTTTTTTTTTACTCAAGCGATTTTAAATATAAAAATATCCCATGATACGCAAAATACTTTCTTTATCCAAAATAATGTATCTCCCACTCGCCTTGCTCTTTTTTTGCAGCCTCGAAGCACAACCCAGTAAGGTCAATTGGATAAGTTTTGAAGAAGCATTTGCCAAAATCGAAACAAAGCCCAAACCGATATTGATTGATTTCTACACCAGTTGGTGTGGCTGGTGCAAAACCATGATGAAAACCACTTATAGCAATGAAGAAGTAGCAGCTTATATCAATGAAAATTTCTATGCAGTCAAATTTGACGCAGAAGGCAAAGACACCATCAACTATTTCGGTAAAGAATATGTGAGCCAGCAAAGGACACATCAACTGGCAATCAAACTATTGGGAAAACAACAGCGGTATCCTTCGACTCTATTTGTAGACCCAAATACCAAATTTTCACTTTTAGTCCCCAGCTATATCAAGCCCAAACAAATGCCTCCTTTTTTGATATACATGGTCGAAAATATGTTCCGAAGCACCCCTTACCCCAAATTTGAGAAATTCTACAAACTCTCCAAAAAAGCCATAGACAGCACTGCAATGGCAGAAAAACCAAGTATCAATTGGCTGAGCACCAAAGATGCAATGAAAAAATTCAAAAAGAAACCCAAAAAACTACTCTTCAATTTTTACACCGATGCCTGCGAGGGCTGCAAAATCATGGACAAAACCACCTTCACCCATCCTGCAATTGTAGAATACGTCAATGAGAATTTTTATGCGGTCAATTTCGATGCAAGCTCTGACGAAAACATCCAGTTTTTATCCCAAAAATTGAAGGGCGCAAGTGCCAACAAAACACCTTTTCACGAATTTTTTATGACCTTGACCGACAACAAACCCATGTTGCCGACCCTCATTCTGATGACTGAAGAGCCCAAACTCTTGCTCAATCTTCCCTTCTACCGAACACCTGGTGAGTTAAAATCCCTATTGAAGTATTATGGCGATGACCTACAAAATGAAATGACTTGGGAGGAATACAAAAAGAAGAAAGCCAATTGATTAGTTCGGTAACGGCGACTTCAGTCGCTGACACAAACCACAAGGTTAAATTGTCTATCATTCAAGCAACAAAAACAAAAAACCATGCAATCAGTTATACGAATCGTTCCCAAAGAAGAATTTATAGACCTCACCCACATCAGATACAATGCCTACCCCTTCAGCGTCATGAGCATGGAGGACAAGCAGGCAATGACAAAACAATACGAAGAAGCACTTCAAAAAGGTTTTGGTAGTGCCTTTTATGGTTTGTACCGACAGGAAAAATTGATAGGGTCTATGAAAACCTATGACTTCTCGATGAACTTATATGGTAATCAAATCCTCATGGGAGGCGTAGGAGGTGTTGCAGTGGATTTATTACACAAAAAAGAAAAAGCCTGCAAAGAAATGATTCAGTTCTTTTTACAGGATTATTATGACAAAGGAGCTTGCCTCACTGCGCTTTATGCCTTCAATCTACCTTTTTATCGGCGAATGGGTTTTGGTTTTGGGAACAAGACCAGTCGCTATTTTTTGGACACAGCTACCTTGCCTTTCTACTCCAAAAAACATCTTCGATTCTACCAAACAGGTGATGATTCCAGGCTCAAAGATTGCTACCAAAGATACGTAGAACAGCACCATGGAATGGTAGAACGTTCTGATTTTGAGTGGTCAGGCTTATTGAACAAAGACGCACTTCGGATAGTTGTTTTTGAGCCAAGCCCAGGAAAAATAGAAGGATATTTGATTTTCCGATTCACCATGAAAGGAGCAGTCCAATACGATTTGCAGGTCGTGGAATGGGTCTACGAAAACCAAGAGGCATTCACCACTTTGGTGAGTTTCCTACAAACACAGGCCGACCAATCTCCCCGCATCAAATTGGATACACAAGACGATGATTTCCATTTTCTGTTGAACAATCCCAACAATGGCGAACTGAATCAGGTACGTTTGCACCACCAAAGCAGTGTCAGCGAAGTGGGGATTATGTATCGGATTGTAAATGTGAAACGCTATTTTGAAATTCTTCAAAACCACAATTTTGGAGGGCGAAATCTAAAAGTTTGCTTCAATATCAGTGACGATTTTCTCGCTGCAAACAATGGCAAAACCGTGGTCTATTTTGAAGAAGGCAAAGCGATTCTTCAGGCAGACGATGCTGATTTTGAAGTGTGCGTGGAGATGAAAGTAGCGGAGTTTTCAGCATGGGCAATGGGCGTGATTGGTTTCCGAAAATTACACCAATATGGTATGGTGACTGTTTCGGATACAGCGCATTTGGAGGCGGTCAATCGTCTGTTTGACTTTGCAAAAAAACCTATTTGTACAACTCTCTTTTAGACAAGAATGAGTAGTTCGTAGGAATGCTTCGAAAAATTCAAATTAAAAACTCAAATGCAAGTTCAAATAAATACTTAATAAACAGGCAAATTAGATTTTTGCGAATAGCTGATTTAATATTTTGGTTTGCCTTATTTAATTTTCGGTAGCGGCGGTTTTAACCGCCGACAGGTTATGGATGAAAATCACTCATTCAACTCTAATATCGTTTCCAAAGGCAAGGTATCTTGCGGCAGTTCAGTAGGAGGCAAAAATTCAGGAGGAAGTGTTTGAGGGAAATTTTGTTGTTTCTTCTTTTTGGAGGAAAAGAAATCTCGGAATCGCTCAAATTCATGTGTCCAAAAGATAGCGGCACCTGTTTTGTTGTATTGCTCGTT
>JBGCDY010000417.1:0-11369 GCA_045105835.1 Chitinophagales bacterium | reverse complement strand
CCTAAATGCATTACCTTTAGATTTGGTAGCAGAATTTCAAATAGATTTCCAGTTAACCTATTACCTACTAGCTCTATTTTCTCCACCCAACACCCACCCTCACTCAAAGTCACCCCAAACCATTCACTAACAGGCTCTACCAACCATCCACTATTATCCGTCCAATCATCCCCACCCAAAGCCTCATAAAACTTCACCAACTCCAAAGAATCCGATTCCGAAACTCCACTACATTGCGCTTGCAGTTGATTCTCAAGACTGAATAAGGCTGCGATAAGTAAAAAGTAGAAAAATGATTTCATAAGTGTAAGGTTTTTGTTGTGATTGTGAATCTTAGTATCAACTCGGTTTTGAGATTACACCTTTTCCGTTTCACTTCAAAGATGTCACCTCAAAACCTAATAGTTATAACGGTTTTTCTCAAAAAGGTAAATCGAAATATAGGCATTTCAGAAATTAATTTGTAGGTTTCGAGCTTCGTAGGTATCGGATGCCTCTAAGGCATCCGATACCTATCTTGGTTTTTAAAAATTCTCAAATTATGTTCGGAACACTTCGAGCCATTTTTCGCTTAGTTCTCTTCCCTATACTCATTTTCTTGTTTTTGGGTTATTATGTGCTGACCTCCATCTTTTTCGGTATGAACTTGCAGCGTATTTTACCCATCCGAAAGAATTGGGCAAAAGTAGCGACCAAATTGTTGGGAATGAAGATTGAAGTCAACGGGAATTTACCGACACAACCGAGTTTATTGGTTTATAATCACCGTTCCTATGTCGACTTATTTGCTGCTTTTCAGCACATTGAAGCCATTCCTGTGGGCAAGGCAGAGGTGAGTAAATGGCCAGTGATTGGTTTGGCGGGGCGAATGACAGGGGCGATTTTTGTGGATAGGGGGAATAAAAACAGCCGAACAGCTACCCGTGAGGCGATTGCGAATACTTTGAAGGAAGGGCATCATGTCATTATTTACCCCGAAGGTACGAGCCATTTGGAAGCCCAAACGATTGATTTTAAGATTGGTTCTTTTGAAGTTGCAGCAATGGAAGGTGTTCCCGTTGTGCCTGTGGCGATTCATTATGAACATTTGCGGGAGGTGGCTTTTGTGGATGATGATGAGTTTTTGGGGCATTTTATGCGGTGTTTTGGTAGGCGAAAAATTCCGATTTGGTTTTCGTATGGTGAACCTTTGGAGTCTTCGGATGGTAAATGGTTGATGGATAGGGCTAAGGAATGGATAGATGGAGAGTTGAAAATGGGTAATGAAAAATTGCTTTATTGATAAACTGTTGAATTGCTGAATTGTTGGTTTTATAGTTATTCAACCATTCAACCATTCAACCATTCAACCATTCAAATAAATGAAATACCTCAATTCCCAACACCTCCGCCAAATAATATCTCCAATTGAAGTCATTGCAGCCGTAGAAAGGGCAATGGTTTTATACGAAACGACAGACTATTTGATGCCTCAAAGACCGCATTTTGACAGAGGCGAAAATACGCTTTTGTTGATGCCCTGTTTTACACCAAGCAGTTTTGGGACGAAAATGGTGAGTGTTTTCCCCGATAATGTCAATCGAAGTTTACCTGCCATTCAAGGTTTGATGGTTTTGAACGATGCTGAAACAGGAGAGGCATTGGCGATTTTGGATGCAGGAACTTTGACGGCTTTGCGGACGGCGGCGATTGGTGCGGTGAGTGTGAAATATTTGGGAAAAAAGGAGGTGACGAGTTTGGGAATTGTAGGAACTGGAAGGCAAGGAATTGAGCAGGCGGTTTTTGCTTCAAAGGTGCGAAATATTCAGAATATATGGCTCTACAATCGCTCTATTGAAAGACTTCAAAAGGCAAAAACGGAACTGCAAAAACGGCTACCTAATGTCAAGATTCACCTTGCAGCGAATACCACTGAATTGCTTCAAAATGTGGAGGTCGTGGTTACGGCTACCAATTCAGAAATGCCTGTTTTGCCAAATGATGCGGAGCTATTGAAGGGAAAACATTTTGTGGGGATTGGCTCTTACAAGCCGAATATGCGAGAATTTCCACAAGCACTTTTTCCGCTTTTGAAGGAGGTTTATACGGATACCGAACACGCTTTGCAGGAGTGTGGAGATTTGGCGACTCCGATTGCAGAGGGTTGGTTGCGGTTGGAACAGGTGAAACGATTGGGAAGTGTTATTGAAGGGAAGGTAAATATTGCGGAAGCGGAAACTACTTTTTACAAGTCGGTGGGAATGGCTTTGTTTGATGTGGTGGTGGCGGAGGAAATCTACCAAAAGGCGGTGGAGAGAGGATTGGGGCAGGATTTGGGGTGAACACGGAGACATGGAGACACAGAGGTTTTGGATGCTTGTTTTTGTGGTTGAACGGAGAAACGGAGAGATGGAGAGATTTTTTGGAATGAAAATTTTGAAATAAAAAAAGCCCTTTACCATCACAGTAAAGGGCTTTTCTATTCAATTATCGAATTTGAAATAGGATTTCGACTTTTTCTATTTCCCGTTCTTCAAGTATTTTTTAGGGATTTGGTGTTCTTCACTTGCAGTTCCCCACAAGATATTGACAATCCACCAACGACCTTCATCCTGTACTAATTGGATGCTGTTGATTCCTTTAGTGAAAGGTTCTTTGTCGATTTCGGTGCGGGTTTCGTAGCTGCTGAATACCTGGGCAATGCCATTGAATTCTTCTATTATTCGCCCTGTTTCGATTTCGTAAAAACCTGATTCCAAAAAGAAAGGGTCGGCTTTTCCAATGTATTCGTCCAAAGAAAGCGTTTGGTAAATTTGGTCACCTTCTTGTGTCGGAACAAGCGCATTGAATTGGGCAGTTGGCTTACAAAGTGCTTTCAATCGGCTCCAATTGCGCTGACCAGCAGGACCAGAAATGACATCGTACAAAGCTGTTGTGATGCCTTCAACAGACTCAACTTCTTCTATAGAAGGGCGGTAAGCAGGAGGAACCTCAATAGGAGCAGCACTTAACCACGCATTTCTGATTTTTAGTTGTCGAGGACTGGCATCGTCCATAATCCTGATTTCGTGTAAGGTCGAACGCTCTATTTTGAGTGCGTCACCTTTTAGCAAAACTTCGCCTTTTTCGCCCTTGTCATCAGGACGCAAAACGGTGATAGAAAATTCTTTACCTTCTTCCAATCCATCTTTAAATTCGTAGATAAATTCTCGGATACTCACATCAGTAGGAACTTCTTTTCCATTCATTCTGATGATTTCGTCTCCTTTCTGATAGCCCAATTGTTTGCCCAATTCATTCATGCTGTCGATATCATCAACTGACAAACGTTTGGTTTCGGGATTGAAGCTCAAGGTGACATTCCCAAAAGAGTAATCATTGAAAAATGCTTCGGGTTTGTAGCTGACACCTGCATAAGCAAAGGCTTTTTCGAGAGGAAGAGATTCTGGACCCGCCACATATCGCTCAAAAAAGTCGCCTACTTCGGGATAGGTCATGGCTACGATTTCGCCAAACAATTCATCGTCTTTAAAAGGTTTGTCTTTGCCATATTTCTTCGATAAGTCTGCAATCAAACTTTGCATACCGTATTTTGCATCAGACAAATGCAATAACAACAAATCGAGACACATATTGATAAGCGCACCTTTTTCATACACATTTTGGTATTCATCGGCGTATTTGTCGGCGCAATGCTTACTCATTTCGGTGAAAGGAAGGTTGTCGTCGTGGTTGTTTTTGGAGTTGACGATTTTGCCACGAAGCACTTCAAAATAAGCTTCGGGATTAATCAAGTCATATTTTACTTGAACATTGCTGGCAAAGTATTCTGTATTGCCTTCATACAACCACAAGTGCTTAGAAAGTTTGGGGTTATTGTAATCAAAATAATGAATCTCTTCGGAATGAATATTGAGCGGACTTACAATATGAAAAAACTCATGAGCTGCAATGTCTCTAATAAAAGGCATGACCAATGCCTCTGGGTATTCGGGTAGGTAGTAAAACGAAGAATAGGAATGCTCCAATGCGCCCTGAACAGGAGCTGCATTGATTGGCTCAACAAAGTACATAATGAAAGCGTACTTATCTACGGGTAATTCTCCTCCGAGATATTCTTTTTGTGCCACCAATAATTCTTTGATACCCTCTGCAAGATAAGCCGAGGTGATTTTTTTATTGGGAGAATACACCGACACCAATACTTCTGTATCAGCTATTTGTACTATCGTTGTGTCAGGTTCATTGTACATCATAGGGGCATCTGCCAAGCGCATATAGTCCTCTACCCAATACACATCCATGTCTTTTTTTACCTCTGTAGGAATCAATCCCGTACTTCCATAAAAATTTTCGGGATGCGTAATGCTCACCTCATAAGGCAAGCTTTTCATTCCACCAAAATAACCAAAGAAGCCATGGGTATTGATGACCATGTTTTTCTTATCTTCAATGTTGGTTCCCGACATTGGATAAATTTGGTTGTCACCCATATCGGCATCAAAAGTGTCATCTACTAAGTAGGTCACTTTATGGAGTTTATTGGCTTTCTTGATTCGCCAGCTATTGTCATCCAAGCGTTTTACTTTCAGCGACTTGCCATTTTTGTCGTAAGCCTTGAATTTTTTGATAAATCGCCCAAAATCAGAAATGCTGTAAGTTCCTGGAATAATTTTAGGAATGTAGTACGTGATGGTTTTTTCTTGGATTTTGGGAGTAATCAAACTTACCAGAAGTCGGTCGTCTTCTACCTGGTTTAAATCCAAAGAAAATTTATAGCTGTTTTCTGTTGGAGCGATGTTTACGTTTCCAAAAACATTGCAATAAACTAATGCGAAGAAAATCAATAAAAATGGGTGTCTCATTTGGTTGTTTTTTCCATAAAAAAATGCGTGTAAAGATAAAGGTTCTTTTTTGAGAAATATTGCATTCCTATACATTTAAGAAGGATTAAGGACTTAAAAAAGCAGTTTTTGCTGAAAAAACGCTTTATATTTATTTATATCTTCAAGCGTGTTTTGTCGTTTTTTTGAAAATCAACTCCAATACATCTAATATGTTAGTTTTTTTTAATAAAAAATACTCTCTAATGAAACAAAGGTTTGTTTATTTATTCTCCGTTCTTTTCTTTTTGCCTCAACTCAGTTCGGCTCAAGGTTTTTATGATTTGACCACACTTCAAGACATCCACATTGTATTTCCAATGAAAGATTGGGATGGAGTCTTAGATTCCCTCAAGCTCGGAAAAGAAGAAACTGCGCTCAGTGCAGGAATTAATATCAATGGTGAACTCATTGAAAATGCAGCGATAGTGTACCGAGGCAACAGTTCTTTTGATTCTGATAGACTCAAAAATCCCTTTAATATAGACTTAAACCATACGGATGAAAAAGCCAATTACCAAGGCTACAAAACCCTAAAACTTGCCAATGTTTTTGCAGACCCCAGTTTTTTGAGGGAAGTCCTAAGTTATTCTATTGCAGGACAATACCTTCAAGCTCCAAAAGCCAACTACGCAAAAGTCAGTGTAAACGAAGTAGGATTGGGAGTATATGTGAACATTGAAGCCATCAATAAGTCTTTTTTGAAAAAACATTTTGGCAGCAATAAAAATGCACTCTTCAAAGCCGACCCCAACTGGGAATCCAAATCAAGTGATGGTTGTACCAAAACCTCAGGTGGCTCATTGGAATATTTAGGAGAAGATGTGGCGTGTTATCAAGCGAACTATGAGTTGAAGTCAGGAGACGAAAGTTCTTGGAAGTCGCTCATTGCTTTGACAAAGGCATTGAAGGATGGCAAACCTGCCGAAATTGAAAAACATTTGGATGTAGATGCCACTTTGTGGTATTTGGCACTGAACAATGTGATGGTGAATTTGAGTAGCTACATCGGAAAATTGGAACACAATTACTACTTGTACCAAAAAGACAATGGGCAGTTTACTCCTATCATTTGGGATTTAGACCGTTCTTTTGGAAGCTTCAAAAACACAGGAGAAGGGGCTTCACTTGACTTGGCAGGTTTGCAGCAATTGGACCCGATGCTTCACGCCAAAAATGAGAAAAAACCACTCATTAGCCAGTTATTGAAGAACAAAGGCTACCAAAAAAGGTACATCGCCCATATCCGTACCATTTTGGAAGAAAATTTCTTGAGTGAAGCTTATTTGACCCAAATCAAAGTGGCTCATGAGATGATTATGGAGGAAGTGAGCGCAGATGCAAACAAGTATTTTTCCTTCAATGACTTCATGAGCAATATGTACGACATGGTGTATATGAATGCCAAAGAAAATGTACCTGGTTTGGTGGAGTTGATGGCAGGACGTACCGAATTCCTCAAAAAACATCCAGAACTACTCAAAGTTGCTCCAAGCATCGACATGACCAAACATTCTTTCAAAAGAACAAAGGCGAAAGACGATGTATGGATAATCGCCCGTACCCAAAAAGCAGAAAGTGTGTCGGTCTATTACCGCTACAGTGCAAATGATGCTTTCCAAGTAACCGAATTGTTTGATGATGGCAAACACAATGATGCAAGCAAAGCCGACGGAATGTTTGCAGTGAGCCTAAAACAAGCTAAGGTTGGTCAAAAATTGGAGTATTATATCTATGCTGAAAATGCTGGTGCGGCTTCTTTTTCTCCTGCAAGAGCGGGTAAAGAGGTGCATAGTGTCAGTGATGAGGATTGATAAATAATTGATTGTCATTTTTTCAAAGCAAAAAACAAAAAGCCTATCAGGATTCCTGATAGGCTTTTTGTTTTTTTTTGTTACATTTTGATGGGGGAAGTCTTCTATATACCTGACACCTTAATAAAAAGCATACTTTCCATTTGAATTGATAGACACTCTTGGAACTGTTTTATAGTTCTCAAAATGGTCATAACCCTGTCTGAGGTTTTCCCAAAATTGAAGCAAGGGGTAATTATAAGAGCGTTTGTCCAGCTCTTTTTGGGCATAGAGAATATTGTTAAATTTGAAGGGAAAGATGTGGATAGGGATTTTTTTCTGCCCACTATTTTTAGCTTTTACCGCCAACAGGTAAACTTCCTTGATACCCTCATTGGTCAGGGGAATGCAGCCTATTGTTTTGCAACTTCCATGAATGTAAATACTTCCACCTCTATTGACATTTGGGTTGTTGATTCTATCCGCTTGATTCGGGTAGTTGATGCCCAAAGAGAGGTAATAATTGCTTTGGGGATTGAAGCGACTGATGTGGTAAAAACCTTCGGGAACCTGCTCATCACCTTGTCGGCGTTTGGGCCCTAAGTCACCAGAGGAGGCACAAGAAGTATAGTCGTCAAATTTTTTGAATCTGCCGTCCCATCCTTTCACCCATATCTCCAAGACACCTTCCTTTTTGAAGGCCCTAAAATAAATCTCGGTAGGAGGGTAGGGAAGTCCACGTGCTTCAAACTTTTGTCGAATTTTATGTTCTTTATCCATTTTTGCAGTCCGAACACGGGAAAACTGCAGTTGACTGCTTTCAAAACTTTGAGCCGAGATGTCCACGCAAGACAAGCCCATAAACAATAAAAGCACAAGTGCGTATTGAAAGGGAAGTAAAGAATCCATTAGTAATAGTATGTTAATTGGTTTCTATTCAGTTGGGAACATGAATTAAATAAACCACAAGCTTTGCTTTTTTTTGTGTGAGGAGTGGAGAGGAAGCAAGCCAAAATTGCGATTTATTTTTTCACCATTGCCTAATAACTCTACAAAGATAATTTTTATCAGAAGAATTAGGCAATTTCAATTCATAAATCCGTCATTTATGCGTGTATCTTTTTTCGTTATACTTCGTTAAAAAGCCTCGTCATAGCCCTGCTATACCTACGTTTTTTGCCTCGCCTAACAAAAAAATATTTCCGCAAAATAGCCTATTTATTAATTTGAAAATACCTAAAAAATAAAAGGCTTCAAAGAATAAATCTTCAAAGCCTTTTTGTTAAAACTGCGACTGCATTTATTTGGTCAACTAACTATCTCAATCACAGATTCCCAATACCGTATAGATTTGAGTGTTATAGCTACAGGGTATGCAGCATGAGTATAAGGTACTAAAATCTAATTTTGCGTGTTCCTATTTTATAGACTTAAAATCAATACAAAAGTTTAACATGTTAAACTTTTCAGTGTCACTAACGCACCGATTATGAAAAGAGTTCTTTGAGGGCTGCTAATTTTATAGACTTTTGATTTTGCGGAAAAGAAAACTTTATCATTGCTTCAATCACAACTTGTGTTGAACCAATGGAAGAAACTGCTGTTATTTGAGTAATTTTGTAGATTATATTTAATGGTTCATTGACGATTTTGGTGAAAAGTCTTTTTGAAAAAAAAATCAATTTATCTCCGAGCTAAAGCACGGAGCAATAGAAAACAATATTTTGATATTTTAAATTGCCTTAGCCTTTTTACCAAAATCCGATAGCAGCCAACAAACCTTAATTTTCATTCATTGACATGATATTTCAACAATTATTCAAAATATTCACCGACCCTTTTTTCTGGATTCTTACCGTCATTTTTTTTGCAGTCGGTTACAGCATATATCGATACTTCATAGTAGGTGAAATGAGCTACGATGAAGAAAATGCTTATTTGGATACCCAGCTTGAATACTATGGTTTTCAGTACCTAAAAGCCGAAAGACAAAATACTTATGAGGACAATTCGGTTCAATACAGTGTGAAAGCTGCACGAAATGGAGATGGTAAAGAAGTAGATTTCATGGCGCGCATCGAATACAAAGATGCTACGATTTCTGCTGTTCAGTGGGAACCCAGTTTTGAAGAGGTGGGTTAAATGAGATGAGGGAGCAGAGATGAGAGAAGTGAGAATTTAAGTAGGATGTCAGAAGTTAGATGCGAGATGTCAGATAGAGAAAAACTGTTTCTCAAGCAATTATGGCAAATGAATTACCTGATTACTTTTGTACGAGTACTTAATCAATTATTCACGTATTTATTCTCACTTCCCACTTCCCACTTCCCACTTCTTTCGTCCAAATCTCATTATTGATAAAGGACCTTGATTTTTTCATCTCGCTCAATATACTCCTCTGCTATTTTCAAAAACTCAGAACGGTCAATATGAGGTAAAATCGCTGCAAAAATTCGGTGATAATCCACATCCGTCAAAGTTTGAGGATATAGGCGAAGCACCTGATTGACAAAAGCTTGTTCATAGCCCTTTACCTTCTCAAGCAAAGCCACATAAGATTCCTCCGTAGGCTGAACATACTCCGATTTCATGGCTTTGAAGAGGTTAAACGCTTGCTTAAAATTCCCCTCATTCACCTTCCCCATCAACAAAGTGTAAGTTCCCGCATCGGGAGGCGTACCATTTTGGCGCATTTTTCGGAGAGCCTGTAGTGCTGGTTGAATCGTTTCGGCACGGGCAATCAAGCGGTTGTAAGTAGATTTACCTGCCTTGTAGTCTGCTTGTTGAAGCTGAATCAGCAACCTCAAACCCTCTTCAAAACTCGTCGTTTTGTCCAACAGAATCAAGAAACTATCTTCATCCAAAGGAATTTGCTGCTCATGCATTTCTGCAAAAACCGTCATGGCTTCTTCTAAATCAATGGCTTGTTGCAAAAGTGCATTGTAAATGCTTGTTGAAGCCTTGAGTTGAAACGTAGGCATTTCTTGCAGGAGCTTCAATGCCGCTTCAAAATCAGTTGCCTTGGAGATGAGCGTAGTAAAAGTTTTTGTGTTGGGAGCAATCTCCAACAACTGCATTTCATTTCTAAACCCTTGAATCTGATTGGCATCACTGGACAATTGCAGTAAAATATTGAAGGTGAGGACATCCAGAGAAAAAGTAGTCGCTTCAATTTGCTGCTTGATTGACAAGGCTTGCGCCAATTCAGTTGTTTGCCGCAAATACAGGTGAAAATATTCCATGCTTGAAGGCTGCAAATCCAGCGTTTGCATTTCTTGCCAAACCATTTGAGCTTCTTCAAAAGAACTACTTTGTTGGAGTTGATACAGAAAGGTCTGCAAATTTGGGCTACAGTTTGCCGCTTCCATTTTTTTGCGCCATTGTAGAATTTGGTCATATCCTTCCGTTTGGGCAATCAAGGCATTGAAGGTATTTGTTGAAGGCTTGACCCCCATTTTTTCCATATCCAGCACCAAGTCCAAAACCTGTTGGTAGCTATCTGCTTTTGCCATCAATTCATTGAAAAAGGTCAAATTGGGATGGACTTGAGCATTTTTCAATGCCGCATATACTTGGCTTCCTTGTGGGTAAAGGCTTGTTTTAGAAAGCAATACTTCAAAGAAAATCAGGTCAGGCTTGACCTTCCATTCTTTCATTGGCTGCAATAGCACAAAGGCTTCTTCAAAATTGGAAGTCTTTCGGAGGAGGCTGTTAAAGACGGCAGCATTGGGCTGAAAACCTTCTCGGACTGCTTGTTCGAGTAATTGTTTGGCTTGCTCAAAAAAATGTTGTGTATAAATGCGCTTGCTGAAATACAAGGGATGCAAGAAAAAACCATTGTCAATTCTTTGGTCTATGGTTGTGTAAAGCTCCTTGATTTTACGAACGATTCCCGAATCTGCCAAACCCGTTTCAATTGCCCTATCCAAATAAACCGTATTGATTTTCAAAATTTTTGCGTCGCTTAAATCCATAAAGGACACTGTTTTTTGTTGGAAAAACTCCAATAATTGCAGTGCTTCCTGCCATTGTTTTTGGCTGATTTTTCGCCCTTGCAGCCGCAAACAAAAATCTTTGACCAATGCAATGTCAAAGCAATTGGGGTTTTTGTGAAAATGCCCAATATGGTGCAAATGCTTCAAAGTAAATAGAATATCTTGTGCAGTATCGGCTACTTTTTGACTAAAACTCCAACCCAATTCTGCAATATCTTCGAGTTGTCCATATTTTTTCTCCACATTGCTAAAACCCATCAGCAAGGAACCCATACTGTCGTCAAAGGCATTGAAGTCCAAACGAACATCCGCATCCATTTGGAATTTTTCTATGTCATCAAAACTGATGCTTGGAATATTGATTTTGTCAAACCTTTGGAGCAAATCATTGGGTAGGTAATCCGCAAGCAAGGTAGCTTCCAAACCTGTTCGATTACTCACCACGACCTGCACATGGTTGGCCTCCAAAAGTTGAGACAACCATTGATTGACCATCCAGGTTTGGTGGGAATGACTTTGGTAATAGGTCAGTAAATCATCAATATAAACAACCGTTTTTTGACCTTCAATGGGGGAGAGGTTCTCTACTTTTGGAGTCAAATCCAAAGACTTCGCCAATCGAAAAGAACCTTCGGGTAATTGCTTTAGTACTTCAAAAACAGTTCGACTTTTGCCCGTCAATGTTGCGCCTTCTATCCAAACAGGGGTATTCCCTTGTA
>JBGCDY010000416.1:0-2687 GCA_045105835.1 Chitinophagales bacterium | reverse complement strand
CCAAAAATCGAGTACGCCAAGAAAACGGGGTAAATGCCCATATCCAAAAGCGAACCGCCCGCCAATTCCATGTTCAACATACGGCTGTCATCAGCATCATTTCGAGAGAAGGTGAAATCGGCATTGACATAATTGACCTCGCCTATTGCAGTGCCACTTTTTGCCAATTCAATACACGTTTTAATCGTAGGATTGAATTTTGACCAGAGTGCTTCCATAAAAAAAACACTATTTTGTTGGGCTACTTCAACCATTGCTTTGACCTGTGATTGATTGACTCCCAAAGGTTTTTCACATAGCACATGCTTTTTTGCATTCATGGCTGCAATGCTCCATTCGGCATGAGAATCGTGCGGAGTAGCGATGTAAACAATGTCCACATTTGGGTCTTCAAACAGTTCTTGATAACTGCCATAACTTTTTGCTGCCCCATATTCTGCTGCAAATTTCTCCGCTTTTGCAGTACTACGAGAGGCTACGGCTGCAATTGCAGTATTGTCTACCAATTGAAGGTCTTGGCAAAATGAATGGGCTATTTTGCCCAAGCCAATAATGCCCCATTGGAGTGTTTGTAGTTGATTGTTCATAATGTTTGTAAGTCAGATTAGTATGCCACCAAGATAAAAAATCAATTTGACGGAACCATTATTTTCTTCCGAATCCACTGATTTTCGTTGGTAAAAACGGATAGAATCACTCCAACCATTGTCGTATTTTGAAGTGAAATGCGGTACGTTTTTTGGGCTTCTTCTTCCTTCAATAAAAGACGGCCGCTGAAATCCCAAATAGAAATCCCCTGTAATAAGCCTTGATTTGGGTGGCTCACTTCGAGGTAATTTTGAGAAACTTTGACGGTTAAGCCTCTCTCCATTACAGGCGTGTCGATATTGGTGGCAATCCATTCACTGTAATTCAATTCGTCAAATAGGCTGTTGTTGGCAGTCAGCCAAACCTCTTTTTGGATTTCGTTGTTCCATGCAGTCTGTACAAAATCATTGACTTCTACCCTCGAATCGCCCCAACCTTGACCGACCCACATAGACTGTGCATCCCAATTGACATTGATGTAGGCAAGTGCTTTGATACGGTCATTGCCATAGATTCGACTGAACAAAGGTTCGTACCAAGTCGACCAGTGTCCTTCACCACTACCCACTTTCAGGTCACGTCGTGGAGTCGCTTCTGCAATCATCACAGGCTTACCTCGTTCATCCGCAAAATTTCGGATACTCAACCCCATATTCGCCCCATCAAAATTGGAATACCCGACCCAATTGACATATTCATCGCCAGGGTACCAATTCTCAATATTGTTGTAATTCAAGCCTGCCGACTGCCAAACATACGAAGCATTTCGCACACCTTCTGCATCAAAAACGTGGACAATGTGTTTCCAAGCAGCTATGTATTGACTTGGATTGTAGTTGTTCCAAGAACCTTCAAACTCATAACCAATGCGAATGAAAACAGGGCGGTTTTGACCCTTCACCCAGACGGCAAAATCCTTGATGGCATAGTCAAATGAACCATTGGCAACTCCACTTAAAGCATCTACCAAATACAATCCAATGACAATGGCACTGTTGTCGAAAGTAGCGTCTTCGAGATAGGACTGCGCCCGCACATCTCCCGAACCCCAATTGGAAAGGCTGGTCAGTCCATTGAGAGAAGGCAAAGACGTATAAGAAGTTACACCTCCTGGAATGTGACTGGAATTGTTGTCTACATAACCATTGGAGTGGCTATTTAAACCTCCCACTGCTCCCAAATCCTGACCAATAATGAGCAGTTTTTTCCCATCTTCAGGCGCAAATTTGGGTGCGCCATAGTTGGCACTTTCTTGTGCGTGGATTTGAAGGGATAAGGTTAACACGAAACAGATTAGGGATAACTTTTTCATTGGGGTTTAGAATCTATGAGAAATCGTAAATATCGTCGTTTGGGTTATTAACACAAAGAAAAGACTAATTAGGGACGAAGCATAATTTTTCACTACTGCAAAAACTCGCCTAATTGGAGGAATAAATACGCCAGATATACGTCAGTAACTTCAAATAGTCATTACACTCCACCAAAAAAGGCATCCAAGCTACTCCGTTTTGTCAGCCCCAATTTTTTTCGCAATCGGTAGCGTTTGGTTTCTACGCCCCTGATAGATAGATTCAGACGAGCAGCGATTTCTTTTGTAGAAAGCTTCATTTGAAGGAATAAAGACAGCTTCAATTCTTCAAAAGACAATTGAGGATGCTGTTTTTTGAGCTTTTGAACAAATTCATTATCAAGTAGCTCGAGGTGTTCTTCTAAGGTATTGGAAGTATCTTGGTTGTTGGAAATGAGGTAAATAAGTTGATTGATTTTTTTGCGGAGCACAGGAGATTTCGACTCCTTTTTCAAGGATTGAAGGGAGTTCTCCAATTCTGTAAGTGCTGTTTTTTGTGATTGTAATTGAAGGGACTGAGTCGTTGTGAGCTTTTTTGTGTCTTTGAGTTTTTTCTTCAAATCCTCATTTTGAAGCTTCAAATCTTTCACAAAAGCAGCTCCACTTCCTACTCCATTTAATACCTTGTTAAGAGAAGCCAACCAATAATTGTAGGCTTGCGAACAAATGGCATAGTTCAAACTGGGTTCATGCACTTTGCTCGCTTTGATTCCCTTCAGTGCTTCCTGCAAATTGGCATAAACGCCGC
>JBGCDY010000415.1:0-4226 GCA_045105835.1 Chitinophagales bacterium | reverse complement strand
GCCGTCATCATTTTGGATATACTCCATTTTCGGAGCAAGTTCGATGCTGTCGCCCATCAAAAAAGAAGGAATATCTACCCAGCCCCAATAATCTTCTTCTACATCTTTGATATTGCTTCCCAATACATTGCCACCTGCTTCAACCATAAATGTGGAGGCAGTGTTTTTGAAGGCATTGAGGTAGGTGTGCATTTGCAGCTCTCGAATGGTGTCTTGAGAAGTGTTTTTCCAAGTGATTTTTTCGATGCCATGTAGTTTTTTTGTTTCAGCATCAAGGGTCACGTCTATGTCGTAGTTGGCAATGCGTGGACTCAATGGTTTGGTGAATGTTGGTATTTGGGCATTGAGCCAGATGGTGGATAGGAGAAGTAGGGGTATATATAGGAGTTGCTTCATTGAGTTATTTTCTTCAAATTTCTCTTAATCGCTCAATAACGGTGGATTTCGAAACCGTTATTGAGCGAAGTTCAAAAATACAAACAATTCCAACAAAAGTTTAGTTGTCCAGATAAATCAACAAACCTTAATACGCCTCTTCAAAACTCGCCATTAGTCGACTTTTCTCCAACAAGCCTAAAAACTCTTTCTTGTATTTGTCCTTTCCAATATTCACCGACTTCGCCAAGTGAATCACTCCATCCAAAGAAGTTGTTCCTTTGTATTGCGAATCTCGCAGCCACAAACCGTATTCAATCACTGCGGTTGCAAATACAAAATTGGAGGAAGGTTTTGGAGCTGTTGAAGGAGCTTCAAAAACATGGGTAAACAATTGACTGCTGCCTTCTTTTGGATGTTTGTAGCGAATGCTAATTGTTCCCCATTCTTTGGATAAAGAATCTGCCTGAATCACTTCTGTTTTTTGGTATTTGAGTGCTTTTGAAGGGATGGAAGCCTTATTGTTGGCTCGAACGATTTCATAGAAAGCTGTTACCGTATGATTTACACCCATATCACCTGCATCCACTTTGTCATTGTCAAAATCTTCCGATTGCAGCAAGCGGTTTTCGTAGCCAATCAAACGATAAGATTTGACTTGTGTAGGATTGAATTCTACCTGCAATTTTACATCCTTGGCGATGGTAAACAAAGTCCCTCCAATCTCTTGCTGCAATACTTTCTTGGCTTCCTGGATGTTGTCAATATAGGCATAATTGCCATTTCCAGCATTGGAGATTTTTTCCATCATGCTGTCTTTGTAATTCCCCATTCCAAAACCTAAAACGCTTAGATAAACTCCTCCCTCTCGCTTTTTTTCAATGAGTTTCACCAAATCCTCATCTCTGTCCAAACCCACATTGAAGTCGCCATCCGTAGCCAAAATGATGCGGTTGTTGATATGCGGGTTGAAGTATTTTTGGGCAGTTTTGTATGCCAATTGGATTCCCTCTCCTCCTGCTGTGCTGCCTCCTGCTTTTAGATTTTCCAAAGCCTCAAAAATCATACTTGTATTGGCGGCAGAGGTGGGCGGCAATACCAAACCCGAATTACCTGCATAAACAACTATCGAAATTCTGTCTTTGGGACGCAATTGTTTGACCAGTAAGCGTATGGATTTTTTCAACAAAGGTAATTTGTTCTCTTCTTGCATAGAACCTGATACATCAATCAATAAGACAAGATTGGCGGCAGGTAATTGGTCGAAAGAAATATTTTCACCTTGTAATCCAATCATCAATAAATCTGCCTTTGAGTTCCACGGACAAGGCGCAATTTCGTGTTGGACGTGAAAAGGGCGTTTGCCTTTAGGTTGGGGGTAATCGTAGTTGAAATAGTTCACTATTTCTTCAATGCGAATGGCATCTTTTGGTGGCATTGTACCCATATTTAAAAATCGACGAATGTTGCTATAAGCAGCACCGTCCACATCAATTGAAAAAGTGGAAAGGGCTTGGTCTGCAACGTTTAAAAAGTTGTTTTCTTGGATAATTTCGTATTGCTCACCTTTGAAGTGACTGGGGAGTGTAAGGCTTGAAGCGGGGTTTTGGTTGGGAGAACGCAATTTATTTGGAGAAAATCGGTCGAACCTCATTGCTGTATCTCCTATTTTTCCAAAAAGAATATCAATTAAGTTTCTTTCTGTATTTTGAATAGCTTGCTTGATGCCTGACAAACTTGCCAAGCTTGCTGCAACAGATAGGTTTTTGAAGTATAGTTGTAACGGTGTAGATTTTGAAGTATTCAAAAGAGCACTGTCCGTTTTGAATTTTTGAATCAATGGCGGTGGTGGAATTTGGAGGTATTCGTGGAGAGAAAAGAATTCTGTTAAGAATAAAGCACTGTCTATCTGTTCTTGAAGTAGAGAAAGGGCTTTTTCTTGAAAAATGATTTTTTGAGCGATATTTTTGTAGGTTTTTTGGTCTATCCGTTTTTTTTGATTGGATTCTTCGACCATCTGATTTTGGAGGCTATCAATGTGTTTGTAAGTATGGAATGAGAATTCTCTAATATTCTCGGCACGTTCTAAAAATTCTTCTCCACGTTTTTCTTTTTCTACTTTAACTTTGAAGGAAGCCATCGTATTATTGATAGATGCTTGGTCAATAACAAAATCCCCTTCGAGTTGCAGATGCAATTGATAATAGTTTTGAAGATGTTTCTGGGCAGTTTGTTTTTGAAGAGTATAGAAAACAGTTCCGCCAAGGCATACGAAAGCCATTACAGCCAAAATTTGCTGTTTTTGAGTCATGGTTACACACGTTTAGTAAAAGGAAATAAAATTGGTAGGTAAAATTGTTTCTATGGTTTTTAAACAGAAATCACTTATTTTTATTGTAGCATTAACACAATCAACAAACTATTCATGCTCTTAGCGACTTTTCCGACCTTCAATATACACAGTACCTCTCTACTATTTTTGGTTTTGCAGGGTTATCTATTCGCCTTTTTGTTGCTCAAACGCTATGTTAAAAAGCGGCATTTAGCGGATTTATTCTTGGCTTTGCTATTGATAATCACGGGTTATCAGCGCACGACTTACATCATTGGCTTTATGGGGTGGTACGATACTTTCCGTACCACCAAAATCAACTACATACTTTTTGACCTCACTTTCATAATTGGACCGCTGCTCTATTTTTATGTCAAAAGCCTCACCAAATCCGACTTTCGTTTTCGGCGTATAGATTGGATTCACTTTGTGCCAGTCGGCTTGTTTGTTTGCTATGAGGCGTTTATGTGGGCGTATGATGCAATGCAGCCCGATTTTCACTTGGCTCAAAATGGCTATTGGATGGTAAATATAGATTGGATGTTTGTTGCTCCTTTCACTGTTTTGTTGGGATTTTCGTCTCAACTGCTCTACAATGCCTTTGCAGTGCAAGCCTATTGGCAATATCGAGAACGCATCAAGCAGCACTTTTCCAATACTTATAAGGTAGAGCTCAATTGGATTCGCAATTTTTTGATTGCTTACATTATACTCTTCGCCCTTCAGTTTATCATTGAAGTGATTGATAGTCAAATCGTCTCTTTGCATTGGACACAAAACTGGTGGGGACACTTAGCAGGTGCATTTGTAATGTTGTATGTTGGGATAAAAGGCTATTTTACCGACCTTTCCAAACTTTATCAACTCACTTTTGGCATCAAAAAAGAAGCCGTCGTCGAAACGGAAGAAGACCAACAAAAATTGGAGGAACAAAAAACGGAATTACTTCAATACATCGAAACATCAAAATCCTACTTCAACCCTGAATTGACGTTAACAGAATTGGCGCGCCAAATGAAAACCTCTACCTCCAATCTATCGAAGGTCATCAATGCAGGTTTTCACAAAAACTTCAAAGACTTCATCAATGAGTATCGGATAGAAGCGGTCAAGGAAAGATTGAAGAAAGGAGAAACCGAACAATTTACCCTTTTGGCGATAGCGTTCGATTGTGGCTTCAACAGCAAAGCGACTTTCAATCGAACTTTCAAGAAATTTACCCACCACACACCGAGTCAATTTTTGGCAACTGTAGATAAAAAGGTGACATCTCCGTAAGGAATGCTGCTGAATTAACCCCGAGTTTTCGGGGCAAGCTATTTTAAAATTCATCCGATGAGGGCTACAACTTAACGTTTTTTTGACCAAAATATTGAAAGCCCTCATCGGATGAATAAGCAAAAAGAATAGAACAGACTTTTGTTTTTATTTTTTGGAGATGGTTGATTTTAGTTACAATAAAAATTCCTCAGAGGAAAACTACAAAAGTCTCTTTGACTCCTCAAAATCTTGTTTTGGG
>JBGCDY010000414.1:0-2707 GCA_045105835.1 Chitinophagales bacterium | reverse complement strand
GGGCAAGTCTTGATGAACTTGGTCGGAAATGCCATCAAATTCACCGAAAAAGGGGAAGTCCGTATCACTGCAAATGCAGTATCATCAAAAAATGATTCAGACAAAACTTCCGTCTTTTTTGCCGTTAAGGATACAGGAATTGGCATCAAAGCCCAAAAACTGCAAAGTATTTTTGACACATTTTCTCAGGCAGATAGCAGCATCAATCGCAGATTTGGAGGTACTGGTTTGGGTTTGTCCATTTCTAAGCAATTGGTTGAATTGCAGGGCGGTGCATTGAAGGTGGAAAGTGAATCTCAAAAAGGTTCTACTTTTAGCTTTACGATTCCTTATCAAGTTACCCAAGAGTCCGAACTTCAAACAAGAATCAACTCTTCTTCAAACGCAAATAACCAACAAACTCTAAAGAAAGCCTGCATTTTATTGGTCGAGGACAATGAATTCAATCAAATAGTAGCAGTCGATACCCTCAAACTTTTGATTGAGGATTTGGAGATTGACATTGCCGAAAATGGTCAGATAGCAACCGAACAAGTTCAAAAAAAGAATTACGATATTGTGCTGATGGATATTAGTATGCCTGTCATGAATGGCTATGAGGCAACTACTTATATCCGACAACAATTACCTGACCCTCTCTGCAATATTCCAGTTATGGCCATGACGGCAAGCGCTACAACGGCTGAAATAGAACGCTGTTTTGAAGTAGGTATGAATGAATACATTGCCAAGCCATTTTTGGAAGAAGAGCTCCTACAAAAACTTAAACTACTACTTCACAAAATTGCTTCTTCTACAGAGGTTAGCGAACAAATAGAATCCACCAGCAAACGAGCAAGTTCAGGGAGTGTATTGGACATGGTATTTTTGGAAAAATTCACCAAAAACAACCCCACAAAAATGTCGAAATACATCAATATTTTCCTAAAAAATGCGCCCAGTCAGTTGGAAGCACTCAACGAACATTTGGAGGCACACAATTGGAAGCAACTCCGAGCTACAGCTCACTCACTTAAATCTCAACTTCGATACATGGGTGTTTTCCCTTTGAAGGAGACCATTCAGACCATCGAAAACAATGCGGGAGAACAGATTGCTTTGGATGCTCTGCCTCCTTTGGTAGCAAGGGTCAACCGCATTACCCAACAAGCCATAAAAGAATTGCAGCAAAAGCTGGAAGCCATGAACAATTTTTAAAATAGACTTGTTGAAAGGGCATGGACAATAAGTTATTTATGGTGGAATTCGAAGTACCGAATCCCCTAACAGTTGGTTTTATGCGTAAGATTCCTGCTCACCGCAAGATGGTGAACCGATTCTTGGCGGATGATAAGATAGTAAATTATACGCTTTCGATGGATAAATCTAAGCTTTGGATGGTGGTCAAGGCCACTTCAGAGTTTGATGCAGAGGCAATTATAGCAGAGTTGCCTTTGACGATGTACATGACTCCTGTGATGCATCAACTGATGTTTCACAACAATTCTTTTGACCTTAGACTGCCTGCCCTTTCTTTGAATTGAGCAATGACAGTCACAGTCTATTGAAGTATGGATAATGAGTCATAGATTCGTTTTCAAAACAAAAAAATGAACATTGAGTTTCTTCTATCAAAAACTCAATATGATATAATATAGGGCGATGTGTTAGGTTCAAAGAAATCTAACACATCGTTTTTTTTAGTCGTTAATTTGACTCGATTTTTTATTTCAAAATCACAATCATACTATTATGAGCGATTTAGTATTAAAAAAATATACTCTTTTGGAATACCTTCAATTGGAAGAGCAATCAGATGTCAAATATGAATATCGGAATGGGAGTATTTATGCGATGGCAGGAGGAAGCTACGAACACAATCTGATTGGTGGAAATACTATTAAGACGATAGGCAATGCACTTGATAAAAAAGATAGTAATTGTAAGACATTGACGAGTGATATGAAGGTTTACATTGAATCTATCAATGAAGCTGTTTTTCCTGACATATCTGTATTGTGTGGAGAACCTGATTTTCCCAAAGGAACAAAAAATGCAATTACAAACCCATCTCTAATCATTGAGGTCTTATCTAAAAGCACAGAGGCTTATGATAGGGGGAGTAAATTTTTGAAGTATCGTCAGTTGCCTTCCTTCAAGGAATACGTACTGATTGCACAACACGAACCAAAGGTAGAGTCTTTTTATAGACACGATGAAACATTTTGGAGAATTTCCACGGCATTGGGTTTGGACAGTAGCATTCATTTGTATTCTATTGATTGTAATATCACATTGAAGGAAATTTACACCTTTATCAAGTTTTCTGGAGGTGTTCAGGGCATGTTGGAATTGTGACTTTCATCACGTTTTTTGTTCCTATTTTATCCTAAATTGCAGGGCACGAAACGTTTCTTAGAAAGAATCAAATTAAGGCTTATAAGCTAATACAGTATTGGTCAAAAAAGAATTCACAAACTATAAATCATTCAATAGCATGAAAATCGAACAAATTTATACGGGATGCTTGGCGGAAGCGGCTTATTACATCGAAAGCAATGGTGAGGCTGCAATCATTGACCCACTTCGTGAAACAGCTCCTTATATTGCGAAAGCTCAGAAGGAAGGTGCCAAAATCAAGTACATTTTTGAGACGCATTTTCATGCCGATTTTGTATCAGGGCATGTTAAAAAAAAAAAAAAAACGGGTGCTACCATCATTTATGGG
>JBGCDY010000413.1:0-4110 GCA_045105835.1 Chitinophagales bacterium | reverse complement strand
CTCTTCTGAATGAATCAACTCACTGTAGGTTTCTGCTCCAATTCGGATAGAACGGGTGTTCTCCTTGTTGTAAATGCTTCTTGGTATAGGCTCGCCCAATGACTGCTTTTGCTCATTTTTGTAAACAGGCGCAAAACCCACAAAACTGGCTTCTTCTAAAGTAGAACGGGCTTCCGCCTGTTTTTTATCCTTATTTTGAAGGGCTTGATGCCAAAGTGTAGCGGAATAGTGATAGCTAATATCGTATTGCAGAAGGAGATAGGGTAGGTCTGCGTATTTTGTGTTTGTAGCCACCTTTTCTGTTAGCAAGGCTTCAAAGGGAATGGTGTTTAGTATTCCTGCGGGGATGATTTTGAGGTTAGTGATTAGAGATTGGTGATTGGTGATTAGTGATTTGATTGGCGCAATGAGTAATTCGTAGAGTTCAAAAGCGATTTCAGAATATTCTGTTTTGTCGATTTCGTCGATGGAAGCTTTAAAGGCTTCGATGAGTTCTTCAAAATTATGGGGTTTTTCTACTTCAATAAATTGGGCTTCATTGGAGTCGATTACAAAAATATAGATTTGTGTTCTTGCAATGAAGTATTTTATGAGTCTTGTGTTAGAGGAGATTTTTTGTTGGAGGGATTGTACAGAGACGCTTTCTACTTGATGTTTGAGTTGATAATATTGGGGATAATCGATTTCCAGTTGCTGAGTAAGCTCGCTGTATTCAATTTTTAGGCTCGCAAATTGAGCTTTTTCTACTGTCAGTTGTTCTTCGTTTTTTGTTTTGCTTATGCTTTCTTTTTGGATAATGCTTTTTTCTAATTGAATGATTTTTTCTCTTAATTGAGCTTCTTTGGCTATCAATTTTTGAGGGATATTGGCAGTAATTTTGGCTTCTTTATTTTTCATATTGGCAAGTAGCAAGATGGATTTGCTTTCTTCTGATACGCTAAAAGCCGATTCTAAAATGGGTATGGATTGGAGTTTTTGCCAAGTCTCTTTGTCTATATTTTTAGGTCGAGAGCCAGCATGGGTATCTAACAAGGCTGCTAAGATTGAGTAGGCTCGAAGCAATATATTGTAGAGATTGGTATTGGTTTTTGATAGCGCCAACTTGCTTTGTTCATCTTTGAAGTCAAGCTTGTTTTTTTGAATGATTTTAATTGCCCATTGACCTATTTCCCAGATAGCTATGAGGTTTTTGACTTGATGTGTTTGTTGGTATAAGGCTAAGAGCGTGTTTGCCTTCCAATACAATACCAAAAGTACTTCATACAGATTGGGCAATTGAAGGGGATATTTATTTTCATAGGGGGTGGAGGGACTGTCCTGCTTGAGGGCTTGAGCCAATGATTTTTGAATATAGTTTAGCGCCATTGAGTAGTCCTGAAGTCCATGATAACACTTGCAGATGTAAAGCAAAGTTACGGTAATATCGAAATGATAGCGTCCGTATAATTTTTTGAGTATTTTTAAGCAGATGCTGAAATGATGTATGGCTGTTTCATGCTTTTTTATGGAAAGATGGTATTCCCCTGAAGTATAGTAACATTTTGAAGTTATAGGGTGTATTTCATCAAAATGATGAAGTGCCTTTGCCAAGGCCTTTTCAAAATAAAGCTGGGCTTCTTCTTTTTTGTGCATATAGATATAACAAGCTCCAATATCACATAAAGTGCCCGCAGCATATCCACTTTGCCCAAACATGCCTGTGTGTTTTTCGTCCAAAGCTTTGTGGTAGGATTCAATTGCTTCTTCAAAACGCCGCATCCTGTGTAAGCAGCTTCCTATATTATTATAGGCACCTGCTATTTCATAGTTTTTGTTTGTTTTTAAAGCTATAGAGAGGCTTTTCTGATAAAAAAATAAAGCTTGTCCATTGTCTGTAGTGCTAATGTAATAATCTCCTAATGCATCGTATAACGAAAAATAAGGCGAGCTGCCTTTAGGTAGTTGTGCATTGGCAATCTCTGTTCCTTTAGATATGGCATCAAATGCTTTTTCGTGTTTCCCTTTCGTATTGTAATTAATTGATAGCCTGCAATAAGCTCTTACCATGATTTCGTAATAGGGCAATTGTTTTTTCTTCAAAATCCTTAGTATATCCAAAACACATTCAATAGATAGGTCTGTCTGCCCTAATTCCCTGTAACACAGTGACCGTTTTGCTTGTGATTTCAAGTAAGGTTCCCATATAGAATGTCTTCTATAGTCAATACTTGCAGCAGTAAAGTGTTCTATGGCTTTTTTGAATTGGAATTTTTCTATCAATGCCTCTCCTTTTTGAAAATGAGCACTGGCTTCGTCCAATTTGAATGATGTTCGATGCATAGCGTTTTATTACTTGACAATAATTTTTATGTGAACAATACTAACAAAAAAACAGGACTTTTAGCGGAAACTGAAAGCCCTGTTTAAAAAAAAGGAAAAAATTATTTCTTGTAACAATGAGTAAAACCTTGCTATCGCTTTACTTTGGGAGGTAAATGCACGCTATAAAGCTTGAACATTTTTTTTCTAAAAAAACAATAAATATGTCGGTCATAGTACCCAAAAAGGCGATTAGTACACTATTTCAAAAATAATTCAACATTTATAAGGGCATAGCCCTGACTCTATTTGTAGAAAAAATATCCTATAAAACTAAGCATTAAGAGCGTAGCTTCGACACGGTTAAATGACTGATTTTCTATGGTGTCGAGGCTACGCCCCTTATGAAAATCTATTTAAGATTATTTCTACAAATAGTGCCGCAGCGATGCTGCTGAAATAGCAAAGATTTTTTGAAATACGGTATTAGTAAGGAATGAATATTAAATACATGCTCCAAGCTCTCCAATTGACAGTCAAGTGAAGTTATTTCTAAAGTTCTATTTTGTGTTGAGCATTTTTTTAAATCATTATGGTCTTAATTTTCCCAATAGCACACGGACTGAACAGAGTTAAATGATTTGAACAGATTTTTTGCTGTGTCTGTGGAAATATTGTTCAATCCCTTAAATCTGCATTTCATTACTCCCCAATCAACAAATACCCCGCCCAATGTATCGGCGCTTTTCCCTCCAATATCAACTGACGCTTGGCTTCCTTCAATGCCGAAGGGTAGCGTTTTTGCTCCAATATGTGCTGGAATAAATGTTGGGTCAATTGACAAGATGCTTTGTCATAAACTTTGAAGAGGGTGTAAATCACATTTTTTGCGCCTGCATAGAAAAAACCTCGATTGAGTGCCATGACTCCTTCTCCAATCGCCAATTTGCCCAGACCTGTTTCGCAACAACTTAGGACAACTAAGTCAGCATTGAGTTGGAGGTTGTAGGCATCGGAGAGGTAGAATATAGAGGAAGGTTCGCTGTTAAGGGAAGATTCGCCGACACCCTTGTGGTTCGGCGACATCTGACCGCTTCTAACGTCGCCGTTAACCTCCCCCTGCCCCCTCCAAAGGGGGAATTCAGGTGTCGGCGAAGCCTGTCCCGATTGCTCGGGATTTTTCGCTATTCTTGGCGACAAAATAATTCCAGTTAAATCGGGTTGTTCTTCGTTGTAGAATCCGTGAGCCGAAATGAGAACGTATTTGTGTTTGCCAATGTTTTGGAGGAAATTGGAGGTATTGGCTTCGGTGTGTAGGTAGGTTTCGGTGGGAATGTTTTGGGCATTGAAGTAAGATTGAACAGAGTTCACCTCCTCCTCTGAATGAATCAACTCACTGTAGGTTTCTGCTCCAATTCGTATAGAACGGGTGTTCTCTTCATTGTATAATCCGCTTGTTATAGCCTCATCCAATGACTGCTTTTGCTCATTTTTGTAAACAGGCGCAAAGCCCACAAAACTGGCTTCCTCCAAAATAGAACGGGCTTCCATCTGTTTTTCATCTATATTTTGAAGAGCTTGATGCCAAAGTGTAGCCGAATAATGATAGCTAATATCGTATTGAAGTAGCAGGTAGGGTAAGTCTGCGTATTTTGTATTTGTAGCCACCTTTTCTGTTAACAAGGCTTCAAAAGGAATGGTGTTTAGTATTCCTGCGGGGATGATTTTGAGGTTAGTGATTAGAGATTGGTGATTGGTGATTAGTGATTTGATTGGCGCAATGAGTAATTCGTAGAGTTCAAAAGCGATTTC
>JBGCDY010000412.1:0-6915 GCA_045105835.1 Chitinophagales bacterium | reverse complement strand
ACTCCAAAACATTTCTATTTTGCGCAACCATCCCGATGCCGTGGCCCCCATATCCATGCAACACTATACAGACACGAAATCCATTTTGCGGCACTGTTCCCATTGGTACATTTCCCCTCACTGGGTAGGTATAGCCATTGGGTTCTTGTGACCACGTTTTGGTGATGTTTAGGTTGCTTGTATTCGTTAGATTTTGAGCAATAGCGAATAGGGGTAAAAATGTAAGTAGAATGAGTAGTATTTTTTTCTTTTGTTCGATTTATTTTTTAGTTAAGAATTTCCTCCACTACATCTTTTGCAGACTGTGCAATCGTATGCACTGCCACCCAATCTTCACCATCGGTATAGGCTCCACCCGCAAAATAAATTTTATCTGCTACAGATTTACCCAATTCTCTTACCGTTCTCCAATCTGCATGAGAACTCATATACCCGCCTTTAATGAAGGGTTCTTTGTTCCAGTTTTGGCTAATGTGTTTTATGTAATTGGGTGTTGCTTGATTTGGGTACATTTCGTCTAATTCACTCAATATCAAATCTCTCAATTCATCTTCCGAAAGAGCCAAATAATCCATTGCAGGTTTGCCTACTGCAAATAGTCCAAGGATGTGTTTGGAGGTATTTTGCCCATAGGCGGCATCGTAATACAGTTTTGCGCCATCGCTTACAGGATTAATTTCAATGTCAATTTGGGTGTCGTAAAATTTTTCGGAAAATTCAATAAATGCCTTAAAGCCATCCCAAACAAGTGCCTCCTCAATGGCATCTACTTTGTCTTGTGGCAATGTTGGTTCGAAACTGATGTCTCCTTCTTGCAGAATTTTAAGCGGGACGGAGATAATTACTTTATCCGCTGTATGCTGTCCGTTTTGCGTATTGACAACTACTTGGTCGCCTGAATAATCAATGGATTGGACAATGGTATTGTAGCTTATGTGGTCAGTAATCGAAGGAATGATGTATTCTTCATAAAAATTGAACCAAGAGGAATTGATAAATTTGATGTCTGAATCATCGAGTGCGCTAACCGTCAATTCTCCCTCCTCCCAAAGTCCATTGGTGTCTATTTCGCTATCATAGTTAACGGTGTCCACATTCACTTCAATAGCCGAATCATTCACTAATTTTTGAAAGGTATTGGTATCTGAATGCAGCCATTCTGCTCCCAAAGGAATGGGGAAATCCGCAAAATCTGTGTTTATTTTCATTCTCCCGCCATAGTTTGACGAAGCTTCCAATATTTCAAACTCTATTCCTTGCTGTTGGAGTAAATAACCCGAAGACAAACCTCCCGCTCCCGCACCAATAATGAGTACTTTCCCCGAAAAATCAGACGGGTTTACCTCCTCTTTTTCGCAGGAACTCAACGAAGCTTGAAATGGAATACTCACTCCCAGGATTCCACAAATTTTGATAAATCTATTTCTTGTCATCTTGTTTTGATTGCAGTTTTTGTTGGCATAAACAAAGATAATAATGTGTTTAGCAAAACTTACTATTTTGCAGTTGGTTTCTTTTGACTTGAATCCTATTCTTCAAAGAAAACTTACTCATTGACAGAATCAGTAGGCATCAAACATGAAAGTGTAATGCATTTGCCACCTTGTTTCCTTCCTCTTTCTTTCTCTTTACATTGGTTATTATTTCATACTCTTGTTTTTTGGTCAATAATTTCCACCAAGAAATAGCTGCAATTACTCCACCACTATGTTTTTCCAAACGATAAGCAATGTCAATATTGAGGTCTTCCTTCCCCTTCAAAAGCCTACTTAATCTTGTATTGTGTACTTTTATATCTTCAGAAAACTTTTTCTTGCTGGTTTTCAATATTCTAATGTATTCTTCTAAATATACTCCAAAGCTTTTAGCCTCATTGTATTCCTCCTTCTCTATATAATTTTCCATCTGAATTTTCAGTCTCATTAAATCTGAAAAGAGTCTTTGAGATTCGGTCATATTCCGTAACTTCTCGAATCGCAACTCTCTTAATTCCTTCCTTGATTCATTTGCTTCTTCTTCACTTAAATCAGCAGGAATCATCATGGATTCTGCTATTTCTTTATCGGTATATTCTTCTCTTAATTCTTGATATTTTTTTTCGTAACTCATGATTCTAAGAATTTGTTTATCAATGCGGCAGCTTCTTTCCCTTCTAATGCCAAATTTCTTCCATATTGAGAAAAACCATAGTTCTCTACATAATAATCCACTAATTTTGTTTTTGGAGTTAGCGATATGAAACCTCCATATCCTTTAGCAAAAGATTCTCTGCTGGTAAACGCAATTAAACAACCTGGTATCCTATCTAATTCTTTATCCTTTCCTCTGTGTTTTATAGAGGATTCAATCAGGTTGATATGTATTCTTAACTCTTGTGGAACGTCTATTAACGACAATAATCCTAATATTTCATTCCCCTCTTTTCGTCTAATTTTATAGACTAAAAGCTTCTCTTCTTTTTTCCAATCAAAACTAAAATTCTTGCTTATTTTTATGATTTTATAATCATTAGGCTCAACCTCTACTATTTCAGCTTCAACCTCTTCCCCAGTCTTTAAATTTTGTAATTTCATTTGGTGAAAATGTTTTTACGAAAATAAACAATTAAATTGACGTAATCAATAAAATTTCATAAAAAAAATAGCGAATAAAAAGTCCTAAAACCTCCTATCCGCTATCCATCAATCATTAAATCAAAATTATGTTTATTCTTTTGTTACAATCACCTTTTGGGTTGTTTGATAGCCATTGCTGGAAATCACAATGAAGTAAGTACCTTCATACACTGTTTGTACATCAAAATAAGCGGTTGTACTGCCTTTTTTGATTTTTGAAGAATTGACCACTCTACCAGTAATGTCCATCAAATCTACCTGCAAGTCCTCACTCACCAAACCACCTATTTGAATTGCAATCAAGTCGGTAGCAGGGTTTGGAAAAACACCTACTTCAAGGGAATTGAAAGCCTCCTCAGAAATTCCCGTACCTGGGTCGGTATAAACGGTTGTAGCTTCAGTCACAGAATCGACATCTCTTCTTTCATAAACACCATAAAAAGTAGGCCCTACTACATAAGGATAAGCCGAATTCCAGTCTTCATCTACCGTAGCGAAATAAGCGTAAGTCCCTTCTGAGTATTCTGGGGTCACACAAAAACGCCCATTGTGTTCGTCCAAATAATCTTCATCTGGATGGTCAATGTATTCATAATCTTCTCTGAAATAGCCCAAAAAATAGGTGTCGCTAATAGGCGGACCATCATCGACATCTTCTCCATTTGCAGCGTGTGTACGCTCGGTAATATTTCTCTTGTGATAACTCGATTTGATTCGAACAATTCCTCCTGTACCATTTGTATTTTTGAAACCATAAGCTCCATAAATAGGGAAACCATCATAAGCAAATCCAATCAATGGCGAGTGCTGTGTATCGTCAATCACATACAAACCTTCTGCATCGTGAATATCGCATACATCAGAAATCACGTTAATGTCCAATTTGAAGGCAGAAGGATTCTGATGATGATGGTAGTTGCCCATTGCAGGGTGTCCTTTGGCACAGTCAAAACCTGCTTTTTCGGCAGGAATCGCATCTCTACTCCAATCTGTTTGAGTCATTGGACCTCCTGGGCCGCCTCCACAAGGAGGATTACCAGGGCCTCCACACAATGCATTTGTCGTTGAATTCCAACCCACACCATCACGATAGTCAAACAATGCTACACCATTGATAAAGAGTCCAATATTTCCGCCCGTAGTACTGCTGGGTGTGCCTGTCTCTCGTTGGGGATTTAAAGGGAACTGGTAGATTCCTTCCTGATTTGTAGCTTGTGAAGGATTTCCATCTCGAAAAGGACCTGTTGGATAAGCAGGGATTCCTGTGGCAGTGACATACACAAAGTCATTGGAGTATTCTACTTTTTGACAATTCACCAAGATGTTGTTCTCAATAACATTGGGATTGCCATTCGTATAATAACTCCCTGTTTCGGTAGTATTTTGCAGCCAAGAAGTAATGGCTGGACTTTGTGCTTGGAGACTGATTCCAAACATTAAGAAAGTGAATAATAGTATGGTTCGTTTCATTTCTCTTTTGGTATTTTGTGAATATTTTGAGATGAGAAGATGTCGTCAGCTTCGAGATTACACCTTTTCCGTTTCTCTACAAAGATGTCACCTCGAAACTTATTATTGAATAAATGCAATTTAGACAAGCCTATTCTCAAAATCCTCCGCTTTACTCCAATATTTCTCTTGGGAATTGATGTTTGGGGTTAAAGACAAATTCTTTGTCATTGAGTGTCAATAAGAAAGCAGTTAAATCTGTTTTTTCATTGGAACTAAGGACTATTGGAGATTTTAGGGCATCTGCAATGTTGGCACTCTGTTGCAATCCTTTGGTATAATGATTCAGCACTTGGTTCAATTTTCGGAATCGTCCATCGTGCATGTAGGGATGGGTGAAACTTAGATTTCGAAGAGTGGGGATTTTGAATTTCAAACTGTCTGCACTTTGTTGGGTGACGTTCCACCGTCCAAAATCGTTTAGAGTCGTATCAACAGGCAGTCCATTGTTGGCAAAACCGTAGCTTGAAAACAGCGGTTCTTGGTGACAGGTATTGCAGTTGGTTTGAAACAGTTGGTAGCCATTTTTTTCTTGTTCGGTAAATTCGGCTCTGCCGTTTTTTACTTGGTCGTATTTGGAATTGGCAGATACCAAAGTCAATTGGAATTGAGACAATGCCTTCAAAACATGTTCTCCTGTAACCGTGCTGTCTTTGAAGGCATCAAAAAACAAATCAGCATACAATGCTTTCTTTTGAAGCTTATGGACTACTCCTTCAATACTTTCTCCCATTTCTGTTGCATCGCTGATGGGGGCTAAAGCTTGCATGTCCAAATGGTTGATGGCTCCATCCCACATGAAGGTTTTTTGCCAAGCCAAATTGAACAAAGCAGGTGCATTTCGATTGCCGATTTGGTCATTGATGCCGTGGCTCAAATCGTGGTCGGTATGGGCAAAGGCATTGTAGGGAGAATGGCAGGAAGCACAGGAAATGGTGTTGTCTTTGGACAAAATGGGGTCGTAAAATAAGGCTCTCCCCAATTCGATTTTTGCGGAATACAATGGGTTTTTACTGAAATCATAGTGGGGCTTGGGAAAATGGTCTACATACTGCAAACTCCCCAATTCTATTGTGGAAAAGGATATACAGACGAAAGCAATCAGCAGGCTGCAATAAATTGATTTTGGAAGTTTCATTTTTGAAAATAATGTTTTCATTCTCTGTTATTGGATAAATATTCCTTTACCCTTCACTGTTCCTGCTTCTGGAAGCGCACCACTTGACCATGTATCGCTTCTATTCCAAATATAGTTTAGAAAAATACTGTCTTCCTTTAGCCATATATTTCCTTTTATATAATTGTTGGTCGTTGAACCCATAGTCAAATCATGGACTATTCTCACAGTATCGTCTATCAATATGGCTTTCACCTCTGCACGAGAATCATCAAAATGGTTGATTAGATTGGCTATCAGTAAGGTGTCTTTATCTTCTGCCTGTGTTATTAAAAGCAATTCGTTTGAGATGGTAGCAGTATCGTATCCTTGAGAAATTACATTTCCAACAGAGTCATAGAATGTCTGTATTCCTGAAATATGATTGCTCTCAATTTCGTACTCTCCAATAAATTTTTCGGTGCCGTTAACACCAATATCAGCCCCTTCTTGCTCACATGAAAGAGTGATTATGACTAAAATTATTAATAGTGCCCCATATTTTTTCAACATCTTATTGATTTTGATTGATTTCACAATGTTGTAAATATATCTCAAAAAAGAAATCGGGCAAAATTAAGAATCAAATTATTCCCGTTCTTTGGTTAAAATCGGCACTGCAAAAATGGTTAAAATCAACTCTGCCATTTCCATTGCTTTTGCGTTGGGGCTCATGATTTGGTAATCTTCTCTTAGGTTGATTTGGGTCAGTAGTTCATCAATGGCGATGTGAACTTCAATATTGGAGTTTTTAGGGATGTCCAATGCCACTTTTTGCAGTGCGTAGAAAGGTGCTTGATAACCTCCAATGTGGAATTGGAATAGATGGTGTCTGGCGGGACAAACATTGCTTGTGCCTTCTAATTTGAAGTTGATATAGCCGCTTTGCCACGTCCAATACATGCCTTTTGTGGGGTCTAAATCACCTCCCAAAGCTCCTGACACATTGGTGAGACTGTCTATTCCGATATTGAATTGAATTGTATGGAACGGATTTTTTTTCTTTGACTCAGCAGTAAACGTATGCTTTAGTGTTTCAGGATTTTCGGTGTCAATGAGCAGACATTGCTTCTCTATTGAAGTAGTGACCTCCTCCCCTTTCTTCAAAAATTGCACATCCGAAATATAGCATTTGAGGGCTTCCAATTGTACGCTGTCTTTGATTGAAGGAAGGTAGTAGTTTTTACCCAGTTCTATGGCTTCACCATTGAAAGTGAATACAAACTGCAGGCTGTGTTCTTTGGCTTGTGCTTGTACCTTCAATTGAAGAAAGCAAGATAGGAGGATTAAAAGGAAATAAAATTTCATGGTGGATTTTGAAGGGTGTATCGTTTTTTGAAGGCTTGCAGTTTTCTTTTAGACTCTGTTTGAAGTTGAATCCTTCGCTTTTTGTAAAAAAGGGCTTTAGTCCACTATTGTATGACTAAAGCCCTTTGTATTGAAAACTCAAATTCAATCTCAAAGATGTTTTGATTTAGAGTCTTGAGGTTGAATTTTTCTCTAAGGTTTTACTTACTCAAAACCACTCTCAAGGTCTTGCTTTCGCCTTTGTCCGTCACCATTCTCACCAAATAGATTCCGCTTCGCAAATCTTCTGCTTGGAAACCAAAATCTTGGGATTCACCAGCGGCTAAG
>JBGCDY010000411.1:0-4559 GCA_045105835.1 Chitinophagales bacterium | reverse complement strand
TTTTCCGTGGTGTGAAAAGTGGGTAGCAGGTGTTGAAATCGTTCTTTCTACGACCCAAGCCAAAGGGTGCAAGACTTTGTGTTTGTACATGAATCTATCCCAACGGACTTCACTATGTGCGCCAATAACTACCAAACTTTTGATGACCAAGCCCAAGAATACAGCTGGTCCAAAACCCAAATAGGTCATGATTCCTCCCCACCAAAGATTGGGCATAAAGAGGTAGTACAAAGCCGCATTTCGGTACGTCGCATAAACGCCCATTTCGGGAGTTGCGTGGTGTGGGCGGTGTAGTTTCCAAAGCCATTCCCATTCATGTGCTTTTCGATGGTACCAATATTGCATCACATCGTCTATCAACAAATAAAATGGCAATGCAAACCAGAGTGATGTCCCAAAATAAGCCCCATCCAAATTGGGAGCAATAAGGGGCATCAAGCCAAAAATTGCTAAGAATAAAATCAGGGGCTGGATAAGGGTGGTGATTTGGACAAAACCTAAGGCTTCCTGTATCCAATCGTTTGTCCGTTTTTTGCTTTTTTTGAAGTTGAAAGCACCAACTAAGATGTCGCCAACGGTAAAAACCAACAAAATTCCTACAACGGCCATCTTGTATTGAGTTTCGGTAATAGATTCTAACATATTGTTCTAAGTTTAATATTTTTAATTAATTCCTGCCAAATTCAGTTCTAATTTTTCCAATTGTAATTTACCTTTTGAAGTGAGATAGGGCTGCAATAGAAACCATGCGGCTTGTACCATTTCTTCTTCTGTGCTTGTTTTTCCTCTGATTGCCAATTGTGTAGACCAAAAAACAACGGTCATCCAAAGTTGCTTGGACAAGGCATGGTAAATTTTTGGATTTTGGTCAGACATTGTGCCTATGCTGATGTTGAACAAAAAATATTGATAGAGTGACTCAATCTGACGTTCAATGTGTTTTTCATGACGTTTGCCCAAAGTTGGGTATGCCCTTCCCAGTTCCAATAGGTCTAAATAAAAAAAACGATACACTTGCTGAAATTGGTGGAAAGCCCTCAACTGCAAGTCCATTTCTTTGAGGTTCTCAAAGTTTTGAATGACTTTGGTGATGGACTTCAAATCCTCCAAAAACACCTCATAAATGCTCATTATCAATTGGTCTTTCTTGGGATAATGATAAGTTAAGTTCCCCAAACTGATGTTGAGTTCTTTTGCAATTTGGGGCAAACTTACATTGGCAAAGCCCTGTTTGTTGAACAGTCGAATGGTCGCTTCTACGATTTTTAACTTAGTTTTTTGCATTCACATGAATTTGTTTTCAAATATAGTAAAGTCTTACTAATTTTCAAAATTTAGATTTTGAAAAGAAAGAATTTCGGAGAATGAGTATTGAAGTCAGCGAGGGAATTAGCCTGAGGGTTAGGTTGTTTTGCAGAAGAAATCGAGAATTTATTTTTGAAGTATTTCTGATTTTTGTTGCTTTTTCTCTTTTTTCAGCTTTTTACGTATTTTTCGATTTGCTCGTTTGTCTTTTTTGTACTGTTCAGGAATGCCCCTTTCTTCATAAAACTTTTTCTTTTTGAAGCGGAAGTACATTTTATGCTTCCCTTCTTCATTCGGTTTGACCTCCAAAAAGACCTTGTTTTTGGTAGCATTATAGCCTTGTTTTTCAATGGTCATATCTTTTTTGGGCTTGCGGATGTTTTTCACAGGCACCGAAATCCAAAGATTTGTACTGTCAGGTGGGCTGACTCTCCCTTCAATAAATAGGTTCAATGCATTAGACTGTATTTCCATCAGCGGAATGTCTAAGGAAGTCCCGTTGATGGTGATTCGGTTGGAAATAGGTGCAAAAATGACCTCTTTGAACCGCTTCTTTTTCTTGATTTTTTCTGCAATTTTGTCTATGATTTTCAAGCCTTTGATTTCGACATTAGACAACTCAAAATCCAGCACTCCTTTTGTTTTTTCGGGAATCAAACTTTGTTTTTCACCGCCAATGACTCCCTCCAAATCCAAATTCATGGTGATTCTCCCTTTCAAGTTTTCGGTCTCTTCTAAGGCTTTGATGGAGAGGTAATCCAAGCTCTCCAACAGGGCTGCTACATCCAAATCTTTGGTGTCAAAATTTGCAGAAAAGGGCGTATCTTCTGAATCTGCCAAGTCCAATTGTCCTCTCAAATGCATACTTCCATCGTGAAACCGAAAGCCTGTATTGTACAGCTCCAAAATATTGGAATTCACCAAACCTACTCCCGCCTTTAAGTCTTGAACAGCAAATTTTTCTGAATACTCAAAATTGTCTATTTGAACATGCAGTTTGGGATTGAAGGTGTTGAGTATGCCCTTAATCGCTCGTTTCATTCCCGCATTGATATTCATCCCTTTCTTTTCGGTAGGTGAAGAATTTGGAATGTTAGCAGTCTTGTTCGCAGTTGGAGAAGGTGCAAAAAATCTTTTGAAATTGTTCCAAGTCAGTTTGGGTGAATAGATGGCGGCAGTTGTATGAAAAGCTTTGCCTGTATTCCCCAAAACCAATTCGCTGATATTGTTGATGTCTCCCATAAATTGCAGTTCTTCTCGCAGGGAATCGGAACGCATAAAAAAGCGAAAATTCCCTTTGTTTTCTCGCAAGTCGAGGTAAATATGTGTCAAGGGGAAATAGGTATCTGCAGCTTTGTAGTACACCTCACTTTTTTCTAAAATAAAGGAAGCCACTGCCTTATTGAGCAAGTCTTCAAAATTAATCACCTCTCCTTCGTAATCAAACTGTACCCTAAAAAGCCCTTTGTCAAAAAAGAATTCTTCGGTTTTGAAGAAGTCATTGAAGACATGAGGATTGCCTTCCAAATTCAGTTTGGTACGCATCACAGGCTCTCCACCCATTTTCGATTCTGGATGAAAGTTCACCTTGCCTTTCACAAATTTGTTTTCAAAGGTCAATTCTCCTATTGCAGTATTCCGAATCAATCCTTTTACATCGTCCACCACGCCTTTGAGTAGGATGTCAATATCAATGTTTTCATAGTCCAAGTCAAGGTTTTGCAGCAGCTTGATGTCAAAATAATTGACTGAAGGGAGCAGTTTTTGGAGGTTGATATTTTCAGTATGCAGTTCAAATTCAAAGGGTGTTGTCCCCTCTTTGCCGATGTCCAAACGTGCCGCAAAATCCACTTTTCCTTCGGCATATTTAAAGCTCGTTTTCTCTAAAACCAAAATGTCGTTGTCTTCAAAATGAATGCCTGTTTGGAAGTTTTCCAAATACACTTTGTCATAGTAGGACAGGGTATCGAGGTTGATGGCAAGGGTGGGTTGGAAGCTGTTTTGGATTCCACTGATGGTTGCCTTCATGGATTGTTTCTTTTGCCTGTCCGTTTTGGGTTGGTCGTTTTTCAAATAACCCTCTGCTCCAAACAGGTCAATAAAATCCGTCCACCCCAACCTATTCGCTACCAAATTCACCTTGCTACTCACCTGATGCCCTACCAACTCAATCAACAGAGCGGGTATGTTCTTCAAGTCTCCTTTGATTTGGTACGCATTGTTTTGTCCCATCGTGCTGCTAAGAATCGAAAAATATCCATCCTTTGCTTTTTTACTGACTACTAATTTTTCAAATGGGAAAGAAACATTTGCAGGCCCGTAGATGACCGACAAGTCCTTCAATACCAGTTCCGCATCACTTTTCATCATGATGTTTTCCATATCATTCAAATGCGAATGAACTTTTACATCCAACTGAAAAGTGCCTTTGTCAAAGAAAAACTGGTCATTTTCGAGCCATTCACTGATGCCAGAAGCTTTTCCTCTCACCTTGGCTTTCACTTCAATATAGTCTCCAGTTTTGGGGGAGTAGAGAATCAAGGCATCTTTGGTTTGGATGTGGAACCCTCGGTGTTTGGATTCAAATTCCTTGATTTCAAATCGAATGTTTTTTCTGCCTTCCGAAAGCACACGTTCATCTTCATACAAGCGATTGATATAACGTGCCTCCAATAATGCATCTTCAAAGAGCATGTTTTGAACCGTCAAATCATTGCAGTCCATCTGCAAATCGACATCCACAATGGGATTGTCCCCTGGACTAAAATCGCTGATAATCTTGACTTTGGCATAAAAAGGCTTGGTAACTTGATACTCCTTGAGACTTTCCTGTATTCTTTTAGGGGCTAAGGGCAAAAACTTATCGTATTCGGTGTGGTGGTTTTCCAGCACCAATTTGGAGGGGGCTGTTTGAGCGACATTGAATTCGGCATTGAACAAAAAATGTTGGTCATTGATGCCCAAGTCAAAGGGTTGAATGGTGAGGATTCCTTCTTTAAAATTTGCCTCAAATGTTCCTTCAAGGTGGCTATTTTTAAGGAAAACACCTCTTGCTTTATTGAAGCCCAATTCCTCCATATCTATGTCCATCACATTCGCTGCAAAAACCTCCTTCCCTTCTATGTTCAGCTTGGACTGCAAAGAATGAATTTGCCCCAGAATACTTGTTCCTTTGCATTCATCTATGATTCGAATGCCTACATTGGAAAGAACAATTTCAATGTTATTGGATTTTATTTGAATGCCATTTTTCG
>JBGCDY010000410.1:0-2098 GCA_045105835.1 Chitinophagales bacterium | reverse complement strand
ACAGTTTGGAAGTGACGGTTACTTACGGTACGATTCCGAATGCGCCGATTTCGATTGAGGCAGTAGGGATGGGTGTTGAAGGTATGTTAGATGGAAGTGGAGAGCAGACTTTTGTATTGGATGATTTGCCTGCCAATGGCGAAATAGGAGTGGATGTGATGGCGAGTTTGGTCATCAACAGCATTTGTGTAGATACCCTCTTCAATGCCTATGATGCGCCTGAGTCCTGTGCGGGTGACTTGTGTGATGCTTTGGAGATTGGAACATTGCCGAATGACAATCAATTTATTTGCTTTGGTGATGTACTTCAAGTAAATCACTCAGGAGCAATGCTTCCCGAAGGAACGGCTTTGGTGTATGTATTGCACCGCCTTCCAAACAATGCTTTGACAAACCCTTTGTACATCAATCAAGATGGAGTTTTTGATTTGGCGGAAATGCCAGATGTAATGGTCAATATTCCTCACTATGTTTCGGTGATTGGCGGTTTTGATGCAGATGGAAATGGGATTCCTGAATTCGAAAACAACGACTGCCTCAAGGAATCGAATGCTATGCCTGTGGTATTTTTGACCGAAATCAATGTTGATTTTGAAATCAATCTCAATGAAGCCAACCAAACCTTTGACATCAGCATCACTGCAAGTGGCGGGCAACCTGCCTACAATACCAGTTTTTATCAGGTCGAATTGTCGAATGGTACTCAAGCAACGATTGAATTACCTGCTGGAATGGTCGTTTTGGAGGATTTGCCTTTGACGGAGGAACTACTGAGCATTACGGTGACCGATTTTGCAGCTTGTACCGCAACGGTGGAAAACATTGTAGTAGGAGTGGAGGATTTGTCCTTTTTGGAGGATTTCAAAATTGCTTATTTATCCAATGATGCCCTTCAATTGCAGTTTTGGAGCTTGCAAAAACAGGAGGTGGAAATATTCTTGTATGACTTGAATGGGCGTGTTTTGCTACAAAAAAACACCCTTTTGACGCAGGGCTTCAATGGCTTGGATTGGTCTTTGGCAGGTTTGCCTGTAGGAGTTTATTTATTGCAGGTCAATGATGGGCAAGAGTCGTTTGTGCGAAATGTTGTTCGGTTTTAGGTAAAATGCAAGTTTGTTAATAGACTTTGGAAGTTTCCTCTCTAAGAAAATTCTTCAATTGAAGGATAGCTGTTGCGAGCTGCAAAGAAATAAACTTCCAAAGTCTTTTTAGATAGGCATTTGTACATACGCTTCAATGCGATGGCTTTGAAGTAGGGTATTCACCAAACTGTTGGCTTGCTTGGATTCCTGAAATTTGCCTGCACAGACGACATGCAGGCGGGAATTTTTGAAGCGAACGACTTCTGCATCGTAGCCCAATTGTTTTAATTGGAGTTGATGACTTTGTGCATTGGTTTCTTCTTGAAAACCACCTGCAATGACCATGTAGAGTCTCTGCTGGTCAATTCTCACTTGTTTGTCAATCGCAGGTTTGAGTTTTGCTATTGGTTTTGGGGTAGGGTTTATCTTTAAGGAGTCTGATGGTACTTTGCTGTTGACTGGCTTGGTGGGATTCGTTTTGTCGGGAGTTTCTACTACTTGTCGAACGGTATTGTTGTTCGACTTTTCTATTTTCACAGGAGCGTTACTTGCTTTGAAGTCACCGTAGGCTTTGAAGCCAATCAGCGCAGACGCACCCAAAATGATGAAGCTCATTAACAAAACGAACAGATTGATTCCTCTGTTCATAATATACTGGTCTTTTGATGGTTAGGTAATGGTATCTGAATGGCAGATAAAGCATTATCCTTGAAATGGTGGTTTTAGGCAGTTTAAACCAATAAATTCGTCATTTATGCGTGTATCTTTTTTCGTTATACTTCGTCAAAAAGCCTCATCTAACAAAAAAATATTTCCGCAAAATCGCCTATTTATTAATTTAAAATTGCCTGACTCTTGTTGAGACGGTGGGATAGTCAAAAAGTGACAGGGGAGATTAAAAATTATATAGCAAGATAAGACATAAAACGAAAATTAGCAAGATTAATCTTGCCTTATCTCGAATTTATCCAGCCTGTGCCTTTAAACTTTCTTTTTTAGTAACGGCGGTTTTAAGC
>JBGCDY010000409.1:0-8514 GCA_045105835.1 Chitinophagales bacterium | reverse complement strand
CCGCCCCTTCAATCCTCAAAATCTCACCCATCCCAAACCGCAGATGCAGCACTTGACAGCCTTGTTTGATTTGTGACACAGGACTTGCCTTGAAGTTCTTCACCAATTCGGCAGAAGGTTGAACAGCAAGACGTTTCTTTTGCAGGTTTTGTTTTTGAGCAGAGCGGACATTATTGCCAATGGAGTCGCTTTCTTTGAAGCTTTCGTAGGAGCTGGAAGAGCCAAATTTTCGTTCCCGAGCAGCAGGTTTGCCGCCCAACATATCCAAGTACATAGGCGAAATTTCCTCCACAAAGCGGCTTTTTTCCGAATAGACCAAGCTCCCAAATTTGTAGCGACAATTGGCATAGGACAGCGACAACTGTTTTTCGGCACGGGTAACCGCCACATAAAACAAGCGGCGTTCCTCTTCAATATCACTTTGCGTCTTGCTTCGTTTTGAAGGGAACAATTCTTCCTCCAAACCCACAATATACACCGCTTTGAATTCCAAACCCTTAGCCGAGTGAACCGTCATCAGTTTCACCTTGTCATTGCTATCTTCCTCCTTGTCATTCACATCCGCCAACAAACTCACCTCTTGTAGATAAGCCCCCAAACTGCTGTCCGCTGGCGCAAAACTGCCATCTTCTTGCTCCACCGCTTCCTCTTGTTTGGTGTCGGTAAACTCCTTGATGCTGTTGAAGAGTTCCTGCATGTTTTCTTGACGGCTGATTCCTTCCACCGACCTGTCGGAGTGTATCGCTTTGGTCAGTCCACTCATGCGTCCAATGCGTTGCGCCAATTCAAAAGCATCCTCTTTGAGAAGGTGCTTCATAAACAAGCGAATCATGTTCACAAAACCTCCAACACCCGTTTTGACCCGTGTTGAAAATTGATAAAGGTGAATGTTAGCAGCTATCTCCCAAAAGGATTTTTGTTCGGCTGCTGCAAAAGCTGCCATTTTATCGGTCGTCGTTTTGCCAATGCCTCGTTTGGGATAGTTGATGACCCGTCGGAGTGCTTCCTCATCGTTGTTGTTGACCGTCAAACGCAAGTACGCCATCATGTCCTTGATTTCCTTTCGTTGGAAAAAGGACAATCCACCAAAGACTTTATACGGAATATTTCGCTTCCGCAAAGCCTCCTCAAACAAACGAGATTGTGCATTGGTACGGTACAAAATCGCAAAATCTTCGTTTTTGAAGTGATGTCTTAGCCTTGATTCAAAAATAGAACCTGCCACGATTTTGGCTTCGTCCGTATCGTTTGCCGCTTCAATGAGTTTGATTTTGTCACCATCATCATTGTCCGTCCATATCTTTTTGGCTATCTGTTTTTTGTTGTAGTTGATGATTTCATTTGCAGTCCGCACAATCGCTTTGGTCGAGCGGTAATTTTGCTCCAAACGGAAGGTTTTGACATTCTTATAGTCTTTCTCAAAACTCAAAATATTCTCAATCGTTGCACCCCGAAACGCATAGATACTCTGGGCATCATCTCCCACAATACAAATGTTTTTGCGCTTGTCTGCCAAAGTCCGAATGATGAGATACTGCGCCAAGTTGGTATCCTGAAACTCATCCACCATCAAAAAGTGAAACTTGTTTTGGTACTTCTCCAAGACCTCTGGCACTTTCTTCAACAAGCCATACATATTCACCAACAAATCGTCAAAATCCATTGCTCCCGCCTGTCTACAACGCCGCATATACCGCCCATACAATTCCGCAATTTTCGGCACATTCCCATGCTTGTCGTTTTCCATCAAGCCTGCGTGATTCTTGTAAGCTTGCGGACTGATGAGATTGTTTTTGGCATTCGAAATCCGATTGTAAACCACATTGGGTTTGTAAGTATCGGGATTGAGGTTTTGTTCCTTGATGATGTTTTTGAGGAGATTTTTGCTGTCCTGTGTGTCGTAAATCGTAAAATTGGAGGGATAACCAATCTTCTCTGCTTCGACCCGTAGTATCCTCGCAAAAATGGCGTGAAACGTTCCCGACCACAATTGTTTGGCTGCTTGTTCGCCTGCAATTTTTTGGATACGCTCCTTCATTTCCTTTGCCGCCTTGTTGGTAAAGGTCAGAGAAAGAATGCGGTAGGGCGCATTTCCTTTTTTGATGATGTGTGCAATCCGATAGGTCAGCACTCTTGTCTTGCCCGAACCAGGGCCTGCAATCACCATCACAGGTCCTTCAATTTGTTCTACGGCTTGTCGCTGCACAGGATTGAGTTCGTCAAGGTAAGCAAACTCGTTTACTACCTGATTGTCATCGCCTTTTGGCTCGTCTGTTTGTTCAATATCAAAGAGGGTATTCATGGGGGTAAAGGTACGAAAGTAGAATGGGAATTGGTCTGTTTGGGAGGGAGGTAATTTTGTCAATTCACTCTTTCGACCTTCAATTCATCCTTGATAACCACAACTGTCCATGCTTGAAGATTGGAGAGAGATTTTAGTTTTTGAGAATCTGCAATGTAGCCCAAGAGTTGTTTTTTTGCCGCTTTTTGTTCTGCCTTGCAGCGTTTGGCATTTTCTTTTTTGAGGTACTTCAATTCAAAAATATACTGGTGATTGATAGGTACATTGGGACGTTGAAGCAAGGACAAATCCAAATATCCTGCGGGTGTTTCTCGTTCACTTTCGATGTAATAGGCATCTGTCATCATCAATTGCGCCATCATAAGGAGCTTCACATATTTTTCATCAAAATTTTGGTAATCCCGATTCGCCAATTGATGCAAAACTTCATGTACCAACTGAAAAAAAGGATGCGGATTTCCCTTCAATGCCATTTCCCGAACAGCTTCTCTAATTTTACCAACCTTCATTTCAAGCCCATCTCTTTCCTCCAATAATTCCCAAAAGTACTTGATATACAATTCTTGAACGACATAATTTGGTACTCGAAAAGTCACCTCTCTCGCCCATTTACTCTCAATGGTCAAGAAGCCTTGGTAAAACAACAAACTCAAAAAATCGTCTTGTGTGAATTTTCGAGCGAAAGTAAATTGAGCCGTGATACTTCCTCTAATGCGTTTATTTCGAACGATTTCCTTCAATGACTCATAATTTTCATCAGGCGTTTCAACGGTCAATAAACGCCTCACCTTGCTATAATCACTCGAAATATTGGTATCCAACATTTCATCGGGAGATTTTCCATAAGTCTGGTAAGCAGAAAGATAATACAATACCATATTGGGATTGTAGAGTTTGTTGGGCGTATCTTCATGGAACAAATAACCATTGTACCACTCCTTCATCAGCGGCAAAACCGTATCTATATCTTCTTTTCTATTGGGATTTGACAATTCAAACAATTCCTTCACGACTTCTTCTTTGAAGCCCATCATTTCCGCCATGTTCAAGTCCAATGAAAGGTCGGTAGCAATATTGAAGCCACTTGTCATGCTATCTAAAGTAATCGGGGTGATTCCTGTCGCAAAAAAACGGTCAACTACGCCTTGTTTTGTTCCTTCTTTGATTGCCTCATAAAATTTTCGGACATACCCATCCTCGCTGACTACTTTTTTAAATTCTTCCAATTGGAAGGCAATCAATTCATTCGCAAAATGGTCATATTCATCTATTAAAACATACAACTTGAGGTCAGGTGCATTTTTTAACATCAATGTCACTACTTTTTCCATAACACTGGCAGCGCTTTCCTTTCGCAGTGTTTCTTTAATTTCAGTAGCACTAAAAAATGAAGGGTAAGTATTGAAGAATCGTTCTGCTCCAGCTTTGACTCGCTCCAAAAATCCCTTTTCTGTACTTTCGGTTGTTTTGACCGTGATTTTGGTAAACTCAAAATCTATCACCATATATTGGTTAGCATTTGCAGTAGGATGTTGTCCAATATAGTATTTTCCAAATAGTTGCTGGAATTTATCTTTGAATTCTAATCCATAATAATGCTGCAAAACAGAAATAAAAAGGCTTTTTCCGAAACGGCGAGGTCGGAGGTAAAAAATGTATCTTTTATCTGTTCCTTCCAACAAGTGGATATAAGAGGTTTTGTCCACATAGTGATAACCGTATGTGACCAAATCTTCAAAGTTGCTAATACTATGTGGTAGTTTTATTCCTCGATTCATTGTTTTTTCTTTTCTCGAAGATACAATTTTTCAGCCAATCCCAGCATACCCAATTCCACTCAATCTATGCATATCATAACTAAAAGTCGACAAATCACTATGTTTGAATTTAGAAATATCATCATATCCACAAGATCTTGCAACGACCTTAATCAAGCCATTTGTAGCCGAAAAGAAATTGTACAACTGTTTGGCAGACTTATCAATCTCCAACCGAGCACGTAAATTGTCTTTTTGGGTCGCAATTCCGACAGGGCAATTGTTGGAATGACACGCCCGCATTCCCAAACAACCAATCGCTTGAATTGCAGAATTGGACACTGCAACTGCATCCGCTCCCAACATCAAAGCTTTCACAAAATCATCCACAATCCGCAAACCACCCGTAATTACAAGCGTCACATCTTTTGCGCCCACCTTGTCCAAATGTTTCCTAGCACGAGCCAAAGCAGGAATCGTAGGTACATTGATGTTGTTGCGGAGAACCGTAGGAGCAGAACCCGTTCCACCACCTCGACCGTCGAGAATGATGTAATCCACTCCAACCGCCAATGCAAAATCAATATCCGCTTCAATATGGCTTGCCGCAATTTTGAAGCCCACAGGAATACCGCCTGTCACCTCCCGCACCTTTGCAGCGAAATCTTGAAAGTCTTCGAGGGTTTTTAGGTCGGTAAAAGTTGCAGGGCTGATGGCGGTTTGTCCCACTTCAAGCCCACGAACTGCTGCAATTTCTTCTGTCACTTTATGACCTGGCAAATGCCCACCTGTACCTGTTTTTGCACCTTGTCCACCTTTGAAGTGAAAAGCTTGTGATTTTTTCACCTTGTCCCAACTAAAGCCAAAACGCCCCGAAGCATACTCATAAAAGTAGCGAGCATTGTTTTCCTGTTCGGCAGGTAACATACCACCTTCACCCGAACAAATACCCGTTCCTGCCATGTCTGCCCCCTTCGCCAAAGAAATTTTTGCCTCTCTCGAAAGCGAACCAAAGGACATATCTGACACAAATAATGGAATGTCCAAGGTCAAAGGTTTTTTGGCGTTTTTACCAATCACCACTTTGGTCGAAACTGCCTCTTCATCCAACAAAGGACGAGTCGCCAATTGAGCTGGCAAAAACTGAATGTCTTCCCATTTCGGCAAAGTATTTCTGTCCACACCCATTGAAGCACTGGGACCATGATGCCCTGTTTTAGACAAGCCATTTTTAGCCAAATTTTGGATATAGCCTGTATGTGGTTCGGTATTTTCGGGATGCGTATCGGCATACGTTCCCAAATATTCATCTCGATTGAAGGGCTGAGGATGTAGTTCTTCAAAAGCTATCACATCCGCTTTGTCGATATACAAAGTATCGTCTTTGACCGCCGCCCTGAATTTGTGCAAAGCTTCGGCATTGTTGTATTCGCTGACTCCTGTATCCATTCGATAATCCCAATTGTGGACACCACAAATGAGGTTGTGCCCTTCAACATAGCCATCTGCCATCAGCGCACCTCTATGGTGACAACGCCCATACAATACCGAGATTTGGTCGTCAAATTTAACAATCACCAAATCGGTGTTTTCTACGAGTGCATAAATGGGTTTTCGGTCTTCTAAGTCGGTAGTTTTTGCAATTGAAGTGGGAGAGATTAGGTCATTGAAGGAAGTTGTTGAAGGCATAGTGTTTTGTTTCTTGTTAAGGGTTTTAAGAAAAAATGAGTGTGAAATTAAACAAAAAAGCCAATTGAAAAGGTCGGAAATGGACAGAAGAAGATTTTACAACAAACTTGCATCCAATTCAAAATCATTCAATATCTCTCCTCCCAAAAGCTTTTCATCAAACTCTTGCACTTCCTCCAATACTATTATTTCCTTATCGTCTCCTTCCTTCAATTTGGGAGTGTAAATGTATGTCTCCCGATTTTTCATATCCAAGAGCCAAGCCAAATGAACGCCATTCAAAATATACTCTTTCATTTTCTCCTTCAATGCTTTGAGTGAATCCGTTTTGGAGCGAATTTCAATCACAAAATCGGGGCAGATTGGAGCAAACACTTTGCGGTCAGCTTCTGCAGTAGCTTCCCATTTCTCTTTTTTAATCCAAGAAACATCAGGCGAACGCACTGCACCATTGGGTAGGGTAAAGCCTGTTGAAGAATCGAAAATATATCCGAGTTTATACTTCCGATTCCATATCCCTAAATCTATTAGAACCTCACTGTTATAGTGTCCTGTTTCAGAACCTGTTGGTGCCATAATGATAATTTCTTTGTTTTGGTTGCGCTCAATTCTCAAATCACGATTTTGCACACAAAACTGGAAGAATAAATCATCTCCCATTCTATCAGGCAACATATCGGTTTTCAATGTCAAAGTATGCATAAATAAAATTTTACTTCAAATATAATTATTTAATCACTAATCACCAGCCAATTACTTCCCTATACGCTTCAAAATCAAATCTTTCAAATGCCTCAAAATAAACACAATTTGAGAAATGTCTTCCCATTGAGTAGCATCAAAACTTTTGCCTACGCAATATTCCTTGCCTTTAAGGACTGCAAAAAACCAATGTCGACCAATAACCCAACTTCCATACAAAGGCAAATCGCTCTCATTTTTTTGTTGAGCAATCAGCATAGCTTCCAAAGTTTGGGCTTCTGGGTCATGTGGGTTTCCTTTTCCTTTCTTAAACTCCTGCAAGAAAAAATAAGGTTCATTGGGTGTATTGAAGCCTATTGGAGTTGCCACCATACAGTCACAAACAACAGATAAATCCTTTTTGTCAATCGTTGCCTTTAGTGGGCGTTCAAAGAAAACTTTAAGGGTATTTTTCACATCAATAGCAGCAATATCCAACAAAAAAGCAATGAAACGAATCTTCAATTCCTCTTCATTCCAATAGTCTCCTTCCAGAACCATTTCTTGGTGTTTCCGCTTCAAAACAATGGTTTCCAATTCATTCAAAGGATAATCAATATTTAGCCACTCCTGCAGAGATTCACATTTTTCAACCTTTTCCAATTGAAAAAAACTAACCAATTCATCCAACGTATAATTTTTTTTTCTTGTCTTACCCATTTTTTATGCTCTTTTAAAAAAAACACCCTTTATAGCCATTTGGTTTAACAAACCTTATTTGTCAGCAAGCCATCAAGCCCTTCAAATTATTGACAAATCCTACCATGAACACCATTACATTTCCTATTTTCGTAGCTGATTTTTATTGTTTGCAGCCTTGAACAAGAAGATTTAACAGAAAAGAAGCATAATGACTTGAATCTTAATTTTCAAGCAATACGGGCTTCTTTTTCATTATCAATTCTTGTCCAAGACATCCATACAACAACACAACTTCCATCAATTATGCAGCAAAAAACACTACTAAACCTCTGTTTTTCAATCCTCATCATTTTATTTGTTTCAACAGATAGCTTCCAAATCCCGCCCACTTCAATGGCAAGTGATTCGGAAACGATGCCCAAACCCACCGAAATTGTCCAACAAGACAAAAACGACAAGTCCTTCAAAAAACGCCGCAAACAGTGGGATGAAGACCGCAACAAAACGGCAAAAGGCGACAATTGGAGGGAAATGGATGCGGAAACTCGGCGACAGAAGCATTTGAAGATTGAAGCAAAACGCAAGAAACTTTTGTCACAAGGTTTGCTCAAAACGAATGGTTTTGAGGAGCTTGCCAATGGCAATTTGACAGGAGAATGGCGAGAACGTGGAAGTAAGAACCAAGCAGGGCGAATGCATACTTGCGATATAGATTTTGACAATGACCTCATTTATGCTGCTTCTTCAGGAGGACTTCTTTGGCGTGGAAACATGGACGGTACAGAATGGACGAGCCTCAACGATTACCGTTCGATGTACATACATTCTGTGCGAGTGATTTATACAGATGGCAAAGGTGGTTGTAGTTCTGCTTGGGAAAACTACCAAAATTGCATCAATAGTGGGGGGACTTACAATCTCGAAACCAAACAATGCGAGGGTTGTGTGGCTTTTGAAAATGCGGATGCGGCGCAAGGTCCTTGTGCAAATGGGCAGATTATGGATTGTGCAGGGAACTGTGTAAGTGCAGGACAGTTTACGGCGTGGATAGGAGATAATTTTTGTGACGATGGAAGTTCAGGAACAGATTTTACTTGCAATGAGTTCAGCAATGATGGGGGAGATTGTGGCGAACTTGAGAATAGCTGTAGTCCTGCTTGGTTGAAATATCAGGTATGTCTTACGGCAGGAGGGGAGTACGATGTTGCAGCAGGAACTTGCAGTGTGCCAATCGGAACTTGCAGTGCATTTACCAGTACTGCACAAGCACAAGGAGCTTGTCCAAATGGTCAAATTATGGATTGTGATGGAAACTGTTTTGATGCCAGTTTCTTCAATGCCATCGGAGATGGAGAGTGTCAAGACGGAAACGATACACCAAAT
>JBGCDY010000408.1:0-3643 GCA_045105835.1 Chitinophagales bacterium | reverse complement strand
ACACTCCCCCGCTTCAACAAATTGTACTTTTCGCTCAATTGTGGAATCATCTCCATCTCCTTCTTATCAATATCCCAATCCCGCAAATTGTAGTATTTACTCGTCTTCTCGACCGAAGTTTGGATATATCTGAAAGTCCTTGTATCCGTCAGCGCAAAATGACAGTATTTAAAAATGTCCTCCTCACCAATATAGGCATCACTCAAGAGCACAATCCGTTGAGTAGTAGGTTTGCTGCTTTCACTCAGTTCGCCCGTCAAAACCTCTGGTGAAAACGCCAATTTTGTATCCGTCACCTTATTTACCTGCATCCGAAAAGCCGAACGTTCTGCCCCCATTTCCACAATCGTATCCAAACCATCTTGAAGTTTTTTCCCATCGTTCAAGGTCACATAGCAGCCAAAAGCAAAGGAATCCTTCAAAGTATAGAAAGTCTGTTTGTAAAAAGCATTCTTTTCTGTATTGCCCGACAAGTTCTTTTTGATGCCGATTTGGGATTTTTCGACAAACACCCTTTTCTCCTTCTTTTCTTCTTCAATAAGCTCTTTCGACTTGTCCTCCTTTTTCACCTCCATACTCTTTGAAGCATCGTCCATACATTGCAGAAAAGATTTAAGTTGTTCCTTTTCCGAAAACTTTTCCCACTGATAACCTTTTGGTTTCTTCTTCCACACATTTTGCTCCAAAAAAGGAATTTGTCCTTTGTTCTCCTTCAATAAAGAACTCCCTTTCACCAAGACAAAACGACAATCTTGGTCGGCAGGAATTTGCAGGTAAGTATCGTTCCCTTCATTGGAATGTAGAAAAACGGGAGAAATGGCTTCAATAACCCCATAGTTCGCTTTGGAATTATGCTCCAACCGAAAGCCTTTTTTTCCAATCAATGCCTTGATTTTAGCCTTTTTATCAACCACCTCTTGACCATTGAATTGGTCTTCTAATAATTGGCTTTGAAATCGGTCTTTCAACAATCCATTTTGAATCAGCAATTCCTTCCGCAACACCCCCAAAATGCTCGTTTGTTGAGGGTAACGATTGGAGTGTACCAAATAATTGCTGCCTGCTCCATCTGCCCCAAAAGTAACTTCTCCGCCAAAAAAATACTTGTCCAGCGGAGTCAATCGTATAAAATAGCTTTGTTTATTCATCTTCGTTGCTTGCGTTTTGGTTTAAGAAATTAATCATTCGCAGAATGCCATAAAGGGTCTTTATACAAGAATCTACCGTTTTAATTGTAGCTTGCTTAATGAGCTGTTTTTGCCTTTTCACCCTCTTTTCTCTTTCTTCTGTTGTTTCTACCCCTATCTTTTCATTCCCAGTAAGCAGATTGTTTGCATTTTCTTTTTTTGTCAAACATTCAGGAGATAGCACCTCACATTTGTCAGGTAAATTTTCTGCAAACAACACCTTCAACAAACCCTTCACCAAATCAATATATGATTGTCCGCCAGAAGCCTTGTGTATCGCTTCATTGAAGAAGTTCCTGAAAAAAGCATCTATACGCATAGGTTCGTATGCAATCTCATACAATAAGGCTTTGTTGTTCCGTAGTTTGTAAGAAAGCGAACTCAATTGGTCAATAGCAATTTGGTCTTGCGTTACCATCTGCATGAAAAACTCATAAGACGTTTTGGGTTTGGCACTTTGTTGCTGCGGTGTCGTTTTGTCCTTATACAGTACCGCTTCAAAATAACTCGTACTGTGTTTCGACACCCGAAAAGCCAGTGCGTTTTTCTTGCCCTTTCTCCCTTCAAAACCCTTCGCCAATTCGTCCAATAGATGTTCTCTCGACAACTCCACAGCTTCAAAGAGCGGAAATTTGTGGTAGGTCATCGACACGCCAAACGAAAGCGTTGGAGTAACATTAAAAGTCATGTTATTTTCGCGCATGAAATCACCAATCGCTTGGTCAAAGCGGTCGCTCAACACTTCCACCAATTCAAAAATATTCCCCCGTTTGGCTCGAATAGGTGCAAAAAACACCAAATCATCCCCCCCCACATAAATCGGTTTTCCCGAAAATTCATCCACAAGCCTCGCTGCATCTTTCGCAAAACCAGACAAAGCCTTGGAAAACAGTCGGTACTTACCCAAATCCCCTCCAATCTGTTTGATAGCCTTTCCTACATTGTCACCATCTGCATGAACAATACAGATGTATTTGTGGTACTGTTTCAATTTCTTGTTAGCAGCCGTTTTACCCACATTGAAGGTCTTTTGAAGTTCTGGATAGAAGTAGTCTGCCACCTTGACTTTCCGCTTCTTGTCTTTTCCCTTCAATTTTGCTAAGGTCTCTTTCTCTTCCTTTTTCTCCTGCTTTGTTGCTTCCGACAAGGCATGTTCGTATTCCTCTTCAAAATCTTCTCGCAGTCCTATAGTTGCAATGTCTTGAATACTCGGAAATCCCTCTTTGGGTCTGTTGAGATATGAACTAGAATCAGGGTCGATTTTCAAATGCCCGTATGCTCCTTTCGCTTTTTGTCCTCCAAATACTTTTTGGTACAAAGTCTGGTGATGGGTGTAATCACCTTTTGATATGATGTGGATATTGCTGAGGTAAAATTCCAAAAAATTGGGAAGGGCTTTTTTTCCTTCCTCTACCCGAACCGTTTTCTCCCAACTTATGATAGAAGCTTGATTTTCAATTGCCTCCAATAAAGGAAATATCTCTGCTGCCACGGCACTGTTTGCTGCAATATCCATTTCCTTTTGAACAGCATATATTTTGAAGTACCGCTTCAAAAAACTTTCATAGCCTCCAAATCCTGCGAGGTACAGCTCGATACGCTCTTCAGTTAGGAATTTATTGGTGACAATCATCGTGAAATAAACCACTATCTCTTGGATAATTTGCTCTTTCACCCGCTCAATCATCGCCTCTACTTCCTCAAAGTCTTCGTATTCAGTACCTGTAACATCTACAATCATCCTATCGGGAAACACCCCCGCACCAAAATGTTTATCAAAGATGTCAGAACCTATTTCTGTCGCTTCATCTGCTCCAATATAGGGGGTGATGAACTTTTCGGGATGGCTGATTCCCAATTCTTTAATCAAATTTCGCATCAGGTAGGAAAACAAATAACTCGCCGCCCACAACTCTTTGGTACTGCGAGCCATCCCAATTGTTTGCACAATTGGACCAATGGTGATGCCTATGTATATTCTTGTGTTGGTCATATTTATTGCTTAATTTTTTTAGTCTATTTTACATTATTCCTAAGCCTACATTACCTTATCTCATTCCACTCTCGCCTATTCCCCCAATAATAATTAACAAATTGATACAAATCTAACTTGTGCTCCAAGGCAGGAGTTTTGATAGACAAAGGAGAACGGTCTGGTTTTTTGCTTTTTCCCGTAGTCGCTTGAAATTCAAACTCACGATTATACAAGGAATCAGGGATTTCTTCCAAAATCAAATAAATCGAATTGCCAATGGGTTTGAAGGTCAAAGGAGATTTGAAACGTTCGATGGGATGCTCCGACATATCCGAAATCTTCACACTTTCGATGGGAATATTTTCTTGTGGATAACTGTGGTGACCTGCCAAACCCAACAATGCCCTAATAAACAACTCATTGGGATAGGCTTCAATGTATTCGTCCAATTCGTAGTCCTTATTGCGTTGCCACACTTCAT
>JBGCDY010000407.1:0-16919 GCA_045105835.1 Chitinophagales bacterium | reverse complement strand
AGGGGCATTGGATTCATTGATAACAAAATCGTAACGTTCTGGATTACAACTGCAATCACTATCTTCTGCAATGGCATAATAAACACCTGGCGACATGCCTGTTGATTCTATAAGGGCTTGAGAGCTGGATTGGTCATCAATAATGGTATTGCTCAGTGCATCGTACCATGTGACTGTATAATTACCAGAACCACCATCGAGTGTGATGCTGGATACGCCATTTGTGCCTCCACAGTTGGCTGATGTTTCGTCAGTATTTAGCAACCTAAAAGTTGTACAACAAGTACAATTATCAGGTTCATCAAGTACGATACTTGGAATTCCTATTGTACAACCACCATCGTCCACAATGGAAAGGTTGTAAGTGCTGGCAATTAGGCCACTGATGCATTGCATTTGGTTGCTTGCTGCAAAAACGCCATAATCATCGCCATTGTCATTGTTGCTTATTCGATAAGGTGGCGTGCCTCCTGTAATTAGGAAACAAATTTCGCCATCTAAAGAACTGCAATATTGGGCATCTACGCCCATTGTATTGATGGTGAAATCTTCTGGTTCTGTTATTTCGATATTTGAAATGACAATACAACCTGCATTGTCTGTTACTTCAAGGGTGTAAAACCCGCCGCTGAGATTTGTGATAGAAGTAGTAGCTGCAATGATGTCTTCATCAGAGATACCCAATTCTGGAATGCTATAAGCATAAGGTGAAGAACCATCAATCATTCTAAAGTCGAAGCTACCACTGTTGTCGCCTGCACATCTAACATCCAAGGTGCTGGTGACATCAATCCTCATAGTTGTGGAGCTTTCTAAATTGAAAGTGAATGGAAAATCGCAGTCTTCTCCTGTACTAGCTGTTAACGTATAAATTCCCGCAGAGAGCCCTGTGACTTCTATTGGGTTAGCTGGACTCATTGGAGATCCACTACTGTCAAACCAATTGTAAGTAATGGCACTTCCTGAGTTGTTGTTTACATCCAATGTAATGCTACCATTACTTCCGTCACAACTGGGGTCAGAAGTGCTTGGAGTTATTTCAAAATTGGCCTCTGCTATGGGTATTTCAAAGAAGTAATAATTGGAACAATCTGCGTCATTGCTGATTTGCAGAACATAATTTCCGCTACTGAGCCCTGCAATGGTGTGATTGTCAAATTCTCCCGTCATGACTTCATTTGTGTTTTGAAGGTCAATGACAGAGATTTTAGCTTCATTGGCACCGGTATTGAAGAGTAGAAAACCATTGCTCAACTCGCAACTACTTGGTGCAGCAGTTTGTACAAGGTCAAGCATTGGAGCATCTTGGTTTTCAATAGAAAAGTAAGATGTCTCGCTACAATTGTTTTCTAAATCTTCTACAACGATTTGATAATAACCAACTCCGAGGTTGGTCACTTCGTCTCGAACCTGATCGGTACCTAATGATTCAGATATCAGGCTGTTGTCTGATAAATCTGTCCACCGATAGCTGTAATCACTACTGGTACCTGTAATGTTAATAGCGGCTGTGGCATCGCTGGCATTACAGCCTGTTTGGGTTTGGGTGATGCTTACAATACTAAGGTTGTTGCAGGTCATTGCTGCTGCAAAAATGGGGATAAGCAGAAATTGTAAACACACAAAGAAAGTACGTATTGACTTCATAAAAGTAAATTTCACTAGCATTAAGTATTAGGGAAGAACACTTATTAAAAATTTAATAAAAACAGCTGGTAAGGCTTTTATATAAGTGTCTGAAACGGTTTGAGAAGTGGTAGGTTGAAGTAAAAACAATAGAACAGTGGTTAAAAGTGGCTTGTCTTGGCGATTTTCGCTTATTTTGAAAGAAAATTTGATTCTATTGGTTATTAACCAATGCCTAAAAATTTTCGTTAGTTTGATGAAGCACAATCAAGAATTATTCCACTTTGAAGTTCAGCAGAAATTGAAGCTTACTTATTGGTAGGATTGTTTGCTGTGTTAAATATTTGGTATACAGTTGGTAATGTTTGTTTTTTTTGGCAATAGAAGCCCCTTAAAGTTAATTGTCATTTTATTGTCATATTGTTACGACGATAATTTTTTGTCAAAGGAAAATAAAAATATGCAGGTGTATTTATGTGAATGTGTAGGGTTTGGTACTCTTGCTTAAAATGATTTTGAACCTACCATTTATTAGCTTTCATAGGAGTTTGTAATGCCAATTTATGGGTTACTTGCAGGTCTTTTTCGTTTTTCAGATTTGTATTGGCTAATAAGGCCTTTATTTTTCATGAATGATTTGTGTGTACTTTTCTTTGTTCTGTAATTGAATAAGTGTTTTTTGACAATAAGGAATCTGAAGCCTCACTTCTCGCATCCCATTTCTGTCTTCTTAACTTAGGATATCGTGTTTGCAGATAAAAAATGTTTTTATCATTGAAGTAGAAAATTGTAGCTTGATTTTATCAAAATAGAGCCTTATTTATTGACTAGATTTAGAGCGTTTAAAAATGCTTTTGGAAGAGTAAATAGCAATTGCGAAAGGATTTTTAATATTATGCTTCTAATTTTCCCTTTTAACATTATATTTGCAGCCTCAAATTTTTCATTTTATAATCAATCGTCAATTAATTATGGCAGGCACAGGTTTTCATACAGAAATCGCTAAACCAGATAAGGTTGAAAGTACAAGTGGTTTGTTCAAAGTCGTTATCCCTACTTTCTTAGCGGTGGTAATATTTAGTTCTATTCCTAGCTGTTATAGGATGAATATGTTGGATGCACCAGTAGTGTTGAGCAATAGCTTCATGTATTTATTGATGTTATTGGTTCCTTTTGCACTTTTCTACAATTGGTACCACAAAAACCATGAAGAAGCAGGTGAATTGAACTTGACATCAGATGCTATCGAATTTGAATTAGAAGGAGTGGATAGAAAATGGCATTGTCCAGTAGAAGAAGTCAAAGACTTGGCTGTTATTTATGATGGCTACGGAGGATTGATGAGTCCTAAAAAAGGAGACGCAAACCAATTGAAATTTGTATCAGAAGGCGAAACTTATGCGTTCAATTTTATATTGAATAGCCAAGAAGATGCAGAAAAAATGGGCGAAGTAATGAAGCAATGGTATGCAAAAGGTGTACACATCGAAGAGCGTACAACTTCTGGAGAAGAGCGTTATTTGATGCTTTACGGTGCGAAGTTCAAACCTGCTTTTGCATAGGTCAATTTTGAATCGTGGATTTTGAATGATGAATAGGTGAATGTTTCACTTATTGGTTTCTTTAAATTCATTGACTTTCCCAAATTAATATTTGAATAATTGTCCAATGAATTACTTTGAATTCTATCAGATACCGATTAGTTTCAAAATTGATGCTAAGAAGTTGAAGCGCAAGTTCTATGAATACAGTCGGAAATACCATCCTGACTTCTTTGTCCAATCTTCGGTAAGTGAGCAAGAGGATGTCTTAGAGAAAGCCACCCTCAACAACAAGGCTTACAAAACACTCTTGAGTTTGGACAGTCGCATCAAATATGTGCTGGAATGCAAAGGTTTGATGGAGGAAGGGGAGAAGTATCAATTACCTCCCATGTTTTTGATGGAAATGATGGAGGTAAACGAAGCTTTGATGGAGCTTCAATTTGAGCCAGATTCCCAAAGCTTGGAGAAACTGACAAAGGAGGTAGATACCATTGAGTCTAATCTATTTGAAGAGGTTGCCCAAATCATAGAAAACTATGAGGACGGGGTTTCGGATGAGGAGGATTTAAAAAAAGTGAAAAATTTTTATTTTAAAAGGCGATATTTGTTGCGTATTAGAGAATCCTTTAGTAAGTTTGCAGCCTCGTAAGAAAGTTCTTTATTTGATGTCAAAAAAATAGTTTGAAGGAACTATTTAACTCCTAAAAAAGTTATCTAAAAACTTCTACTATTTGTTCATCCAAAGAACCGCCCGGGTGGCGGAATTGGTAGACGCGCTGGTCTCAAACACCAGTGAGGTAACACTCGTGTGGGTTCGAGTCCCACCCCGGGCACAGTTCCAAAAAATAGAAAGCCTATCGCAATTTTTGTGGTAGGCTTTTTTTGTTGACCTAACCTGAATAATTCATAGGTTTCGTAGAGACGTTGCACTGCAACGTCTACAAGGTCTTTGAACACAGTATCTTCATGTGTAAGGTAGTTAGAAAACAAAACCCGAAACGGAACCTATCAAAGAATGTAATGTTGATTTTCAAATCATAATAGGAGACGTTGTACTGCAACGTCTCTACGGAATTTCAATAACAGGTACAAATTCATGAATTATTCAGGCTAAGAACTCTTCTTCAAAAACGAAATCAATAATTCTCCTCCTTTCTTATTTGAAAACTGATTCTCCAACACTTTTTTTCGGGCTTCAATGTCTTCTTCCAAAAAAATAGCATCCTTCAATAGTGTGATTTTTTCTTGAAACTCAGCAGCAGAATCTGCAATGCTGCAAAGTGTGGTCAATCCTGTATTCTCAACCATAGGAGTATTGACAAGACAAAACCTGCCATTGTAGAGCGCATTCAAGAGCTTCAATTTGATGCCTGTAGCTTGAAACGTGGGCAAAATATTGATGTGTGCCTCTTGAATCAGTTCCTCCAATCGTTCATTTGAAGGAAAAATCTCCAGTTGGATGTGGGGAGTTTGTTTAATGATGTTTATTAATTCTTGTTTGGGCTTACTACCTGCAATAATCAATGGATAGTTGATGAGTTTGAATACTTTTTCGACCAAAAACATTGCAGCTTGGTGGTTTTCATTCACACTCAAATTACCGTGATAAAGCGCATACTTTCCTTGCCCAGTTTGAGTTTTTATTTTTTCATTGGAGTGAAAAGCAGGTAGATAGTGAACATTTTTGAAGAATTTTTGGAGATAACTTTGGTCATTTGGTGAAATGGCAAAAATGGCTTGGGCATGTTTGAGTTTGGCTTCAAATCGCTTCAATAGGTGGGATTCTATTTTGAAGTAAGCTTTTTTAAGCGGATTTTTTTCTGATTGCGCAAGGGCTTCGTAGTATTCCCATTCTATATTGTGCATTCTGACCCATTTTTGCCGATGCTTCAATTTTGGATGGTCTAAATAATAGCAGGTATGTAGTCCTTCAAATAAAATGGGGGCATTGTCTTTTAGTAAATTGTTGAGTACCTTTTTGGATTGTCTGGAGGAAACGATATAAGGATGTTGAAGAGAAAGGCTTTTGGATGGAGACAAGCGGGAGGAGAAATGAACTTCCTCACAATACTGATTCAGTTTGTCTGTTTCGACTCGTTTGCCATATTGATAACAATGAAGATTGGTTTTTGCTCCTAATTGATGTATAGTTTTGAGCTTGTAAAATACATCTATAACTCCACCATAGTTGGCAGGGTAGGGGATATCGAAGGAAAGGATGTGGAGCTTATTTATCATGTTTTAGTATTGATTTTGTGATAACTGTAGTATTTTTAAAATTGTATTCAATAAATTTATTTTTATAAAATGATTTGTTATTTTTGTTCATACAAATATTATAGATGGTTTCTATAATGATTTTTTGAATCAAAAATAAATAAGATTATGACTAATGAACAAAAGTATTGGGAAGAATTTGACGAATGTGCAGCAAAAGGGATTCGTCCAATAGTAGAAAAAATAATCAAATGGGTTAGACCAAAGGTAGATTCTTGTGACGTTAGTGATGGCTCTTCTAAATACTGGCGCTCTATCGTTCCTGTAATAGGTAAAAGTAAATTGAAGGCTTTTAGTATTTGGGCTAGTGATAGATTTGCGGAAATTGAGGTTAATTTCGGTCGCTATACCAAGAAATACTCCCCAATGGATAAGGATGAAAAGAAGAAAGAATTAGTTGATAAACTCAATGAAATTGAAGGGGTAAATATCTCTTATGAAGAAATTAATAAAAGACCAAGATTCAAAATACAACTATTAGAAAATGAATCTAATTTTAAGAAATTCACAGAAGCTTTTGATTGGTTTTATGAACAGTTAGAGACAAAGACATAATTTACTCTCTATTCTCCTTCCTTAATGTTTTATCCAACTCGGTTTTGTATGAATGTATCAGCTGTATTTCAATTCTTTGATAGAAATACAGTTGCTGATTTCTTATGGAGAGTAGTTTGGTAACTTTATCTTGTCGGGGTGATATTTAACCAAAATCTTCCTATCCATTCATAAGATACTTAACAGTATGACACATGGTTCTTGTCATAGGATGACCTGAGAATATCATTTTAAAAGACTACTAAGGGGATAAAATAAAAAGGGGCAAACTCGAAGTTTTGAGTTTGCCCTTTTTATTTGGAGCTTGTAGATTGAATGATTGTTTTAATTTCTTAATCCCTTTAATTCTTGCCGCATGGCAGCCATTTGTGCAAACATTTTGTCCCAAAGACTGTCCATCGCAATGGCTTCATTGATGATAAAACGTTTGGCTACCCAAACTTCTTTTACATCATTGGCATGAATCATATAAGGCTCGTATTCCGCATTGTCGGAATACAAAAAGAGCGTGCCGTCTTTGCCAATGTTATTCACTGCTCGCTTATACACCACGCCGTCATTTTTAGAAACTATGATATAGGTTTTGCCTGTTTTGATAGAATGCTCCCAATCTTGGACAAATTCACCAATCACTACCGAACCCGAAGGAAGGGGCTGCATAGAATCTCCTTTTATCTCAAATGCACGATAAGTAGAATCAGAGGGTAAAAATGGAAGATGGAATTTGGGCAATGTGGAGATGTAATCAGGGTCGGAATAGCCATTCAGATAACCTGCTTTCGCCTCTTTATGAGGAACCCACTCAATCATTTCTTTGCCTTTTTCGTCAGCAGTGATGGTGAGGGTTCGCAGTTGTAAGCGACGACCTGAAATATCTGTTTTAATGTTGTTTGGCGTATTCCCCGAAACAGGTTGTATCTGAGACAAGTCTGCATACAGCAAATCATCTACCGAACAACCATAAATAATTGCAATTTTCTGTAATATATCGGGCTTTGGGGTTGCTCTGCCTTCTTCATAAGAACCTAATCGAGAACGTTTGATACCAATTTTTTCTGCAAATTTTTCTTGATTCAAATCGGTCCATTTTCGAATAATTCGAATGTTTTTTTTCAGACTTTGATGTGTTTCCATGATTTTTATACAAATAGAATTAAATATGGTGCAATATACTAAAAAAATTAGTTTAATCAAAGTTTTTTATAATTTTGAAGGCTGTGTGCTAAAATTATGTGCTAAAAATTGAACAAATGTTGATTTTTTTAGTTAAAATCGCAGGAATAGCACCATTTCTTTGAGCAAAAAAGAAATTGACTTTTACAATACTCAGACAGTTTTTTTACACACAATTTATCCACTGCTTAATACGACTTATCCACAAAAGTCTCGAAATGTGAATAACTATGTGGGTAAAGGTGAACCTATGTGGATAAGATATTTGTTGGGTGTACAAAAGAGGGGCAAAGCCTTTGTAGTTAAGGATTTGGGTGATGTGGATATTTTTTTGTTGAAAAAACCACTATTGATTGATTTTCAAGTTACATTTGTTGAGTAATTCAGAAAAGTTTGATAGACAAAATTTTAAGTTTAAAATTCGCTAATATTTTAACCTGCAAATATTCCATATTTGGAACTGAATTTGATTATTGAATTCATATTTACAATGTGGAAAGCTCTCTTAAACTGTGTATTGAATTTACCAGAAGCCCTCCTTTTATTTTTTCACTTCAAAAAGAACATGAAATGGCAGATACCCCAAAATCTATGAAACAGGTCTTAGGCAAAATGGGTAGTCGCAAACGTGACGCTGATTTGTCCAACTATGTTTTTGACAAACTTCCACCGCAGGCGCGGGATTTGGAAGAAGTTGTTTTGGGGGGAATGATGTTGGATAAAGATGCCGTGGCTGAGATTATTGATATTTTGAAGCCCGAAAGTTTTTATGTCGAAGCGCATCAGCATATTTTTGAAGCCATTCACGACTTGTTTGGAAAGTCACAGCCTGTAGATATCCTCACCGTCACGGAGCAACTCCGCAAAATGGGCAAGCTGGCAGAAGTTGGAGGTCCTTTTTATGTGACCAAATTGACCAACCGAGTTGGTTCTACTGCCAATATTGAGCATCATGCCCGTATTATTTCGGAAAGATATATTTTGAGGGAATTGATTCGTACTTCTAATATGGTCATCAAAGATGCCTATGAAGAGACAACCGATGTATTCGACTTGCTCGACAAAGCTGAGCAAAATCTGTTTACCATTACCGAACAAAATCTACGTCGTAATTATGATACGATGAGTAATTTGGTGCAACAGGCAATCAAGCAACTTGAGAATATCAAAGACCACCAAGATGGCGTTGTCGGAGTACCGTCAGGTTATGTGAACTTGGATCGACTGACTTCTGGTTGGCAAAAATCTGATTTGGTGATTATTGCAGCTCGTCCTGCGATGGGGAAAACGGCTTTGACGCTGAATATTGCCCGAAATGCGGCAGTTGATTTTGGTAAGGGAGTGGCATTGTTCTCTTTGGAGATGTCCTCTTTGCAGTTGGTCAATCGTTTGATTTCTTCTGAAACGGGTATTTCGAGTGAAAAATTGAAGAAAGGAGATTTGCGACCTGATGAGTGGGTGGAATTGACTACGAAGGTGGATAAACTTGCGGAAGCACCTATTTTTATTGATGATACGCCTGCAATCAATGTTTTTGAGTTGAGAGCAAAGTGTCGCCGTCTGAAAATGCAACACGATATTCAGCTGATTATAATTGACTACCTTCAATTGATGAGTGGTGGTGGTGACAAAAAAAGTGGAGGAAATCGAGAACAAGAGATTTCCTTGATTTCACGTTCGTTGAAGAGTATTGCGAAGGAATTAAGTGTTCCTGTGATTGCACTTTCGCAGTTGAGTCGTGCAGTGGAAACACGGGGGGGAGATAAAAGACCACAGCTTTCGGATTTGAGGGAGTGCATTACTGGTGATAGTTTGATTTATTTGCCTCGGACAAGAACCTATAAAAAGGTTAAAAATTTGGTAGGTAAACAAAACTTTGATGTTTTGTCATTGGATGAAAACTTGAAGCTGCAAAGAGCCAAATGTTTGGATGTATGGGAAACGGGTAAGAAAAAAGTGTATGAGGTGACAACAAGTTCGGGCTTCAAAATCAAAGCAAGTGGGAATCACCCGTTTTTGACAGTTGAAGGGTGGAAGAAATTGGAGGAATTGAAGGTTGGAAAAAAGGTGGCAACTTTTGAAGACAATGATTTGGAAAAATATATAGGTAGTAGGACAAAATGGAATCAAATAAAATCTATTAAACATATTGGTATCGAACCAACTTATGATTTGCATGTAGAAGAACACCACAATTTTCTTTCCAATAATTTTATTGTTCATAACTCAGGAGCAATTGAGCAGGATGCGGATATTGTGATGTTTATATATCGTCCAGAATATTATGGATTGGATCAAGATGAAGAAGGAAATCCAACGAAAGGGGTAACGGAATTGATTGTGGCAAAGCATAGAAATGGTGCTTTGGATACGGTCAAACTGCGCTTTATTGCTCAGTTTACCAAGTTTGAAGATTTTAATAGCTTGGATCAGTCTTTGGACGGTTTGACTCCTTTGGGGGAAATTATTACCCGTGAGTCAAAAATGAACGATGGAGATATTGGAAGGAGTGATGAACCTTTGCCATTTTAGGATTTGAATACAAGAAGAAAAAAGAGCGAAAATCAAACCGATTTTCGCTCTTTTCAATTAGGGGAATCATCACTTTTCCTAAACCAAAGATTCGCTATTTGTAAAAATAACTTCTACTTAGAAAGAATGTTACCTAACAAAAAAAAGAGCGAAAACCATTCAGGTTTCCGCTCCATTAAAGTAAAATTATATTTTGAGAGCAACTTTAATTCTTCGATGAGTTTTATCATTCAAAACTGGAAATATGCACCTTCTGCTCAAAGCCAGTATTGACCAATGAAGATTCACCGTCATTTTCTTCCAATTCCTCACCAGCCGTAGAAGCCAAATCTCCTTTGTCAGACAACTTCAAGGTAGATTCTAAATACTGATTCAACTGTTGTTGATTGATACTGATTACTTGAGGTTTCGCCTCTGTGTTCAGTTCTTGACCATAAGTAATCGCATCTGTAGTATAAGAATGCAACAAACTTTTATACTGTTGGACAAACAAATCGTGGGTCGCAAAAATATCACAACCAATAATTGTTCCACCAGTAGCCACAATCACCCCAACCATTTTTTCATTTTGGTTGTTTTGCCCCTTTGTTGCACTCATTTTAGCATCAAAGTTTTTGGTGAAATAAGAGATGTAATCCTCTTGTTCGGTATTGAAACCCATTGAAGCCCTAAGGTCGGAATAAGCCTTGGTTTTGCTGTCGATATTATTCGTCAATTGTATGTCTTCAATAGCGCTCCAAACGGCTGCTTGGTCATTGGATTCTGCAACTGCCTTGCGAACCTTCAAACTGCTAACTGCAAAATATTGGTCGAAATCCTTGTTGCTTTTGCTTCGGTAGTACCACCTATCTTTCTCTGCACAAAAAACAGGTAAGTGTACTTTCTCACTGCTTGGCGGAACAATCATGTCCTTAGCGATGACCCTATCTTGACGACCACCTTTGAGGACTTCTCCCGCCATCAAAAAGATGGTATCTTGAGAATGATTGCTGATATACAATTTTGAAGTCGAAGCCAATGCCTCATTGGCTCTTGCCTCTGGATGCAAAATGCGATTGTCAAAAATGCTGAAAGAATCTTCATCCTCATCTTCCGTTATATTGCTTTCGATTCGATGTGTTTTACTAGCATTGATACCACTCAAATCTTGTTCATAAGAAGTCAATTCTTGTGATACAATCATGGAATTGGAAAAAGGATCGTAGATTTGTTGGGAGCTGGGTACTTCTACTTCGCTGATGCTTACCTGCCCTGTTTTGAGTGCTTTTTGTAAGCTCAAGTAAGTACCAATATGCTGGTTGGCTTCCTGAAAGGAGCTGTTAGCATAGACTGGAAATAGTTGCAAGTATTTGTAAGTAAGAGGCTTTCCAACATCTTGTGACACAACATATAAGTTGCTCTCATTGGGCTGGGCAAACACAGAAATACTTACAAAAGCCAAGAATAGAATAAGGGTGGACTTAATCATTATGGTAGCTTTTGTTCTTGATTTGAGTAATAATAGAGTAGTGAGTTATTACATTTTTTTACGAGAACATGACAAATAAGATTCATGTTCTTCAAATGTTTTGTAAATATGTTTGCAGTAGCTTGATGGTTTTGAAGTGACGAAACACCATTGGAGATGAGTGCTAAAAATTTGTTTTACAATTTGTTAAGTGTAAAATTCGCCGATAGGAAGATAGGTTGAATATGAGGAAAAAAATATTGAATAAATAGATTTTATTAGCAGCAAAAACCAAACCGATTGCAGTTTTTTCAATGTATTATCATTTTATAAACTTTAACTGTAATGCTTTGCTTTTGAAGCAAAAACAACAGCCTTTAGTGAAAACTCAAAACTTGTTCCGTATTTTTGGGATTCTAATTGATTACTTATGAAAAAATATTCTGTCATTGTTCCAGTTTTCAACCGACCACAGGAAATTGATGAGCTACTTCAAAGCCTTGTACTACAAACCTGTAAAGATTTTGAAGTATTGATAGTAGAAGATGGTTCGCAGCAGGACTGCAAAAAGGTATTGAAGCGATACGAAAACGACTTGATACTGCAATATTTTTACAAAGAGAACACAGGCCCAGGAGACAGCCGCAATTTTGGAATGCAACGTGCAAAAGGGGAGTGGCTGCTCTTCTTTGATTCTGATTGTTTGATTCCTTCTGATTATTTTGAAGCCTTAGAAGCTCATTTGGAGGTGCATGATTTGGATGCCTATGGAGGTGCAGATGATTCACATCCATCGTTTAGTATCACCCAAAAAGCCATCAACTATTCGATGACCTCATTTTTGACGACAGGTGGAATTCGGGGCAAAAAGAACAATTTAGACCGTTTTCAGCCACGAAGCTTCAATATGGGAATCAAACGAAAAGTATATGAAAGTGTGGGCGGATTCTCGGAAATTCACCCAGGAGAAGACCCCGATTTAAGTTACCGAATTATGGACGCAGGCTTCAAAGTCGGCTTTGTACCAAGCGCATCTGTGTACCACAAGAGGCGAATAGACTTCGGAAAATTCTCCAAGCAAGTCTATAAATTTGGAGTCGTGCGAACCATTTTGATGAAGTGGCATCCCGACAAATTCAAAATTGTCTACCTTTTTCCGACCTTGTTTTTGTTCGGAACCATTGGGGCTATTGTCTTGGGCTTGGTTTTTTCCAAGCTGTTTTTGTTGCCCCTGGCATTCTTAGCAATGCTGCTATTTTTGGAGGCACTCTTCAAAACCAAAAATCCAATCATCGCCCTTTTAGCCATTCCCGCCAGTTTTATTCAATTGTTAGGTTATGGCTATGGTTTTTTGAAGGGCTTTATCAAGGTACACCTATTGAAGAAGGAAGAAAGAGTTGCTTTGAAGGATTTCTTTTTTTGAAGGCTGATGAAGGCTGACGGTTTTTTTTGAGGGCTTAGTAGATTATGTTGAAATGATAGGAAAAATAGATTAATTGTATAATTGTGAGTGGTTTGTGTCAAAAGGTTTTACCTTCTCGTCCACCGTCCACCGTCCACCGTCACTCACTTGCAGCTTCTCGTTGCTCCGTTCCAAAAATATCCCAACAGGTGATGAACAAGGCTGCCACACAAGGACCAAGCACAAAGCCCGAAAGTCCAAACCAAGTAATACCTCCCAAGGTAGAAAGCAATATAAGGTAATCGGGCAATTTGGTGTCACGTCCCACCAGAATTGGGCGCAATATATTATCGACCAAGCCAATCACCAATACCCCCACCAAAACAATAATCACTCCCTTAATAATGCTTCCGTTGATGAACATAATAATCGCCGCGGGAGCCCAAACCAAGGCACTTCCAATAGCAGGCAACAAAGAAAGTACAGTCATCAAAGTTCCCCAAAAAACAGAACCTTCAATACCTACAGCCCAAAACAATATTCCTCCAATCGTACCCTGTACTGCTGCCACAATCAAGCTGCCCTTCAAAGTAGCACGAGCTACATTGGCAAAACGATTCAATAAACGATATTCTCGTTCGTCACCCATCGGTAAAGCTTTGACAATCATCCCAATGATACTTTTGCCATCCTTCAAAAAGAAAAAGAGCAGATAGAGCATCAAAAAGAAATTGACAATCATTCCCAAGATATTTTGTGTGAAACTGAATGCCCGGTTCGCAAGCATCTGAGTAGCAGTAATTGCCGCTTTTTGTATGGATTCTTGGATTTGCTCAAAACTCATTCCCACCTGTGCCAAAAGATCCTGCGCCATTGGAATGCGTTCCCTGACCCAATTGATGATTTGATCCAGTTTCAATTCACCCGATTGCAATTGTTCGTAAAACCGCAAACTCTCATTGACCAAAGCTATTCCAAGAAAAAACAAAGGAAGAACAACTACTAAAATGATGATTAAGAGCATCAAGATAGTCGCCAAATTATCTTTTCCCTTCAGTTTTTCTTTGATTTTCTCATGCGGTTTCTGGAAAATAATCGCCAAGACGATTGCCCAAAAAGTAGTTAGCAAAAATGTTTGAATCATGCCAACAAATAGCAGTGAAACGCCGAATAGAAGCAATAGAAAAAAGAGTTGAGGAATGAAATTTTTCTGCATGATTGTGAGGTTTAGGTGTCGAATATAGGGAAAATTTAGGTCGTTCGTATATCTCGGCAAAAAACATACTCTAAGTCTTTGTTTGAATAGACGTTTTATGCTCTTTTTCAAAAAAAACTCTGTGTCACTGTGCCTCCGTGTTCCATTATCAAAGTTCACACTATTTTCACTATTATTGTTCTGACAATAGGAGTTGCAAAAAAAATGTAAAACGAATGACGACCAAAGAAAAAATCATGGAAGTTACCACTCAGCTTTTCAATGAAAAAGGCTATGGGGCAGTCAACCTAAAAGAATTGGCGGAAACTATTGGTATCAGCAGGGGAAATTTGACCTATCATTTCAAAAACAAAGAAATCTTATTGAAGGCGATTGTAAAAAGAATGTGGGAAAAGATTGATTTGGAGAAGCAAAAAACCAGACAAGTGCCTTCTTTTGAAAACATGCACAATCAAATCCAGTTATACTATACCTTCCAAAAAGAATATGCCTTTGTATTCTTAGATACCAATGTCAGAAATCACCCTGCTGTCAAGGGGCAATTCACAGCAATGATAGAACAAACGATTGAAGATTTCCGTAAGATGATTGCCTTTGGAATTCAGTTAGGGAGTTTGAAAGAAGAAACCATACCAGGTACTTACCACAACCTTGCCTTTTCGGTTTGGATGATTAGTTTTTACTGGCTTTCCCAACAAACAACCCGAAACGAAAGTATGAACACGGATGCGGAGAAAGTAATATGGGGCTTAATATTGCCGCACCTGACTGATAAGGGATTAACTGCCTTCAAAGCGTTTTTTGGTGATGATTTTCACAAGCAGTTGGGCGCATCATTTGATGTTAGTCAACATGCTTTTATTAATTTCTAAAAGAGCCTTTCCTTTTCCCGATTTAGATTTTGAAGTTTTGCTTCAAAGATTCTCGATTGCAATGAAAACCAACATTCTTCAAAGAATAAACTTCAAAAGTATTTACCTCGAATGTATTAAGTTATTTTGTTGGCAATTCTTAATGTCTCCACTGTTTTTAATAAAATTTGACAGAAATAGCTATTTTTAATAAAAAAATTAGTCTCTTGTGACTAAAGCATTTATTTTTACTACTTTTGATAAAGGACTTGAGACTCTGTTGGAGGAGATTGTAAAACGAATGTCTGACGCACAATAAAAAAAACGAAACAAATCAAATGAATAAATTTTTCTTTACAGAAGAACACGAATTGTTTAGAGAAAGCTTTCGAGCTTTTTTAGAAAAAGAAGTTAGCCCGAATATAGAACAATGGGAAGCGGACAGGGAAGTTCCAAGAGACATTTACAAACGCTTTGGTGAAATGGGTTTTATGGGTGTTACCTACCCCGAAAAATATGGCGGAATGGGCGGAGATACTTTCTTTTCAGTGGTTTTTACCGAAGAAATGACCCGCATGAATTCTGGCGGCTTCAATACTTCAATTGGCGCACATGCAGGTTTGGCTTTGGCGCATATCAATGCAGAAGGTTCGGAGGCGCAAAAGCAAAAATACATGACCGCTGGGCTAAAAGGAGAACTTATCGGCTGTTTGGCGATTACCGAACCGAGTGGAGGGTCAGATGTCGCTTCAATAAGCACCAAAGCGGTTAGAGATGGCGACCATTTTGTTATCAACGGTTCCAAAACATTCATTTCCAATGGTGTTTTGAGTAACTACATCATTGCAGCAGTTCGCACAGGTGGACCAGGAGCCAAAGGAATCAGCATGGTGATTATTGACCGAGATACACCTGGGCTAAGTGCGACCAAACTCAAAAAACTGGGTTGGCATGCTTCTGACACAGCCGAAATTGCTTTTGACAATGTAAGAATACCTGTTGAAAATTTATTAGGAGAAGAAAATAAAGGCTTTTTCTACATCATGCAACACTTTGTTTCTGAACGATTGGCAATGGCTCTGATTGCAGTTTCACAAGCTCAATTAGCCCTTGATTTGGCATTGAATTACATGGCAGAGCGAGAAGTCTTTGGGCGACCCATTAGCAAATTTCAAGTCTTACGTCATCGTATTGCACAAATGTCAGCAGAAGTAACCTGTAACCGCATCTTCGTTTATACGCTTTACCAACGATACCAACAGGGAGAGTACATCATCAAAGAGGCGGCTATGGCAAAGTTGGTAGCCACTCAATTGAGTGACAAGGTTTGCTATGAGTGTATGCGTATATTTGGAGGTTACGGCTATATGGAATCTTACCCGATGGCTCGATTGCTTAGAGATAGTCAGTTGGGAACAATTGGAGGAGGCACTTCGGAAATATTGTGCGAAATCATTTCTAAAATACTTATTGATACAAAATCTTATAAGGCAGTAATATAAGAGATAAAATCAGGTATCGGATACCTCGAAGGTATCCGATACCTGAATAACCAAACAAAATGTCAAAAATTAAAAATAATACACCCGTTATAATCGGCGTAGGGCAAATCACGGAAGTCGTTCCTGAAGATTTAACTACAGCATCTTCCCATGCTGATTTGGCTGCAAAAGCTGCAATGCGGGCTTTGGAAAATGCCAAGGATAGTTCTTTAGCAGACGAGGTTGATGTCATTGTAGGTGTGAAAACATTTGCAGACTCCTCGCCTGCACATCAAGCAAAAACTGGAAGGAAAAACAATTTTCCACGCTCGATTGCCAAGCGAATAGGGGCGAATCCCCAAATGGCAATCTATGACGCTGTCGGTGGAGATTCGCCGCAAAGGCTGGTATCAGAATTTGCCGAAAAACTGGCAGCGGGTAACTGTGAATTGGTTTTATTAGCAGGTGGTGAAGCGATTGCGAATGCAAAAGCGGCAGCCAAACAAAAAGTTCGATTGAATTGGTCAGAACACATGGAAGGGCAATTGGAGGATAGGGGCAGAAGCGGCAACAAAATAATCACAAGCGAAGAAATAAAGCACCAAGTTATTTTACCCATGCAGTTTTATGCTTTGATGGAAAATGCAAGGCGAGCCATTTTGGGGCAAAATATGGATACTTATGCACAAGAAATGGGCAAGAATACCAGTGAATTGTCCAAAGTTGCGGCTAAAAATCCATATGCCGTTGACCAAACGGAATACGATGCCAAAACGCTCATCACCCCCTCCAAACGAAACCCCTTAATCCTCACG
>JBGCDY010000406.1:0-2480 GCA_045105835.1 Chitinophagales bacterium | reverse complement strand
CTCCAGGAGTGGATTCTGGTAAATTGATTGCCTATGATCCTGTCAAACAAGAAGAAGTATGGTCTGTTCCTCAACCGTTTCGCTACAATGGTGGGGTGATGTCAACGGGAACGGGTTTGGTTTTTCAAGGAGATGCTGAGGGGATTTTCTCTGCACGAGATGCTTCAACAGGGGAGTCACTGTGGTCAGCTGATTTGCGTTCGGGTATTCTCGCTCCTCCCATCACCTATTTGGTGGATGGCGAACAGTATGTCACAATTGTAGTCGGTTGGGGTGGAAGTCAAGGACAGTCTGGTAAGGCGGTTCCTGTTTTGCACCAAGGCACGATTTACACTTTCAAAATGGGTGGCAATGCCGAGCCTCCTGCAAAATTGGAGGGCGAAGCGGTACAGCCTTTTGCCACTGCAAAAACGGATGCCGAGCCTTTGAATATTGGTCGAGGAGTGAACATCTATATGGAGTATTGTGTGGCGTGTCACATGCACACAGGGCAAGGTGGTGGAAATATTCCTGATTTGTCTCGTTCGAGCGAAGGTGTATTGAATAGCTATCAAAAGATTGTGCGTGAAGGCTTGTTGGCAGAACAGGGAATGCCGAATTTGGGGGAATATCTGACGGAACAGGATGTGGAAGATGTTAAGGCTTATGTGCTTTATACAGCGCAATCTTTGAGCAGTGGTATGGAGCCTTTGGAGTATATGACCAACCTCGCCAAAATGCAATATCTGGCAGATACTACACCTAAGTCGCCTGAGAATAAGGAGGTGGAGAAGGAGAAGTAGTGACTGGTTTATTGGTGACTGGTGATTGGTTTCTCTGCTAGTTTGACAGTGGCTGCAAAAAGAAGCTATAAACAATGTTGTTTATTGAAGGAATCCGCAAGGTCTCTATTGAAGGACTTGCGGATTTTTTTATGGATATTAGGCCATCGCAAATTATTCACAGCGGGTAGATATTTAACCAAAATCTTCCTATCCATTCAGAAGATACTCATCAGTATGACACATAGTTCTTATCATAGGATTATCCGATAATATCATCTTGAAAGACTACTCAGGCTTCTTCCTATCAAAAGCATCAATAAATGAATTAGGCGTTGCATTCCAAATTTTTACATTCTTAGTCGAAGCGTAATCTTTGAGGATGAAATAGCCTTTGAAGGCGAGTGTGAATTTGTCGAGAATTTCGTAGAGTTTTCGGTGACCCGTAGCTTTGAGCATGGGTTTAGGGACGGAGGTGGTGTTGTCGTAGAAGTGTTTTTGGTTGATGAGGACTTGGTTGTCGTCTGTGACCGAAATTTCGGGCAGCCAAGAATGGTCGGCTCCAATGAGGTAAATGTTTTGGTATTGCATGTTGATGGTCAGCCAAATGGAAGGGAGTAAAACGTTGTGGGGGCGAGGCATTCCGAGGTTGTGGCGAAACAAAAAACGGTTGATGGGCTGCCATCCTTCCACAGGTGTTCTATTGAAGTAGTGAATGTGGATATTGGGTTTGTCTTTGAAGAGATTCTGCCAAAGCTTTGTTTTTTTAGCCTCCCAAGGAATCAAAATGGTCATTTCCCAAGTAGTTTTCGCTTCAATATTTTTGAATAATTCCTCTCTTTGTTTGATGATGTTGGAGATGTCTGCAAATTCTGCCACCCAATATTCGGGTGCTAAAAGGACACAGTAGGAGGGTTGGAGTTGTGTATAGAAGTCGGTGTTGGGGAAGTAATTGACACACAGCAAATCGTAGTTTTCTTTGTTGTAAACATCGGGATTTTGGCGAATGCTGTCTTTGAGCGAGGGGCCATTGGCAAGAATGATGCAGTCCTTTTTGTTTTTGGGGGGCATGGGAGAATGGTACTTTGAGGCTATCACCACTTTGGCGATGGACAAAAAACTCAAAGCTGCATTTTCTAAAGAAGTCTGTATTTTGGATTTCATTGGTTTGACGATTGAGGCTGCAAAATAGCAAAGTCGAGAATGGTTTCAAAGGATTTTGAAGGCAATGAACGATTCCTGACCATTGGTGTAGAATGGATTGCTTGAGTTTGTAATTTGGTTTTTGCACTTGAATTTGCTTAAAATAGTCTCAACTACCCAAAATGAGCAGTTTATTTCTTACCATTGCACCTTGTTTGCAGCCCAAGAATCCGCAAACAAAATAAGGCGAAGAACGACAACGAACACATATATGGGAACAATCAAAAAGCAGAGCATTTTTTCTGCGATCTATGTTTACATTGGTATTTTTATTGGCTACGTAAATGTCACTTTGCTGTATCCCACGATATTGGGACCAGAGGGTTTTGGCTTTACCCGATTTTTGATTTCCACAGGAGCGATTTTGGGCGTATTTGGGCAGATGGGATTGTCGGGAGTCATCATTCGATTTTTTCCCTTCTTTCAGGACAAAGAAAAAAAACACAATGGTTTTTTGGGTTTTGCGATGCTGTTGCCTTTGATTGGAGTGGTCTTGGTCACCCTGTTTATCTTGGT
>JBGCDY010000405.1:0-3901 GCA_045105835.1 Chitinophagales bacterium | reverse complement strand
CAGGGCAAAGGACATCGGTTGTCAGATACCATGATTCAATTGAATGTATTGAATGGCAAAGATGTTATTGATGCAAAATTCACGCCCTTTGGAAGCAAATTAAAAGAAATTGGCTTACTACCATTGATGCCAACAGGCATTGATATTCTCCAAATCAATGCAGGTAAAATGTGCAATCAGGTCTGCAAACATTGCCATGTAGATGCAGGACCTGACCGAAAAGAAATCATGACCCGTGAGACCTTGGAACAATGCCTCAAAGTTTTGGCGGCTACAGATATTCCAACCGTGGACATCACAGGTGGCGCACCCGAAATGAACCCGAACTTTCGCTGGTTTGTGGAGGAATGCACCAAATTGGGTAAAAAGGTGATTGACCGCTGCAATCTGACCATCATTCTCGCCAATCCCAAATACCACGATTTGCCACAGTTTTTTGCAAAGCACAAAGTGGAAGTCGTTTCTTCCTTACCCTATTTCAGCAAGACGAGAACCGATAGCCAACGTGGAGATGGGGTATTCCAATCTTCTATCAAAGCACTGCAAATGCTAAACGAAGTGGGCTATGGACAAGAAGGCTCTGACCTGAATTTACACTTGGTTTACAATCCATCGGGCGCATTTTTGCCTGGTGACCAAAACGAGTTAGAGGCAGAGTTCAAACGCCAATTGAAGCGACGTTACGACATCGTTTTCAACGATTTATTCGCAATTACGAACCTTCCTGTAAGCCGTTTTTTGGATTACTTATTGGAAACCAACAACTATGAGTCCTATATGGAAGAACTCGTAGCTGCCTTCAATCCTTCTGCTGCAATGGGGGTAATGTGCCGCAATACCGTTTCGGTGGGTTGGGATGGCTACCTTTATGACTGCGACTTCAATCAAATGCTCGAACTCAAGGTCGCAAAAGGTGCTTCACAGCACATTGCTGATTTTGATTACGACAGCTTACTCAATCGCAAAATTATCGTGAACCAACACTGTTATGGCTGTACAGCTGGAGCAGGTTCGAGTTGTGGGGGAACAACAGCAGAATAGATACACTTCAAAATCAAATGAGTGTGCTATAAATCTGGCAATAGGAACCCCAACGGGGTTTAAGCAATAGCGTGGGGCAAAGCCCTACGGTGTGAAAGAATTTTATTAGTCCTGAAAGGACGAAAGCATAAAACCTTTTGAATGCCTTACATTTTTTCAGGGCAGCTTCAGGCAAAGAACTTGTAATCAAAAACTGAGTTTTTTTCGATAAGAAAACTCAGTTTTTCTATTTTTGCAACTCAACCTTCAAATATTCACCACCATGCCCATTCTCAAACCAAAACCCACACTTCTCGACCTACAACAATACATCAAAGACATTTGTGCCGAAAGGGGCTGGGACAAAAACAACCATTTAGAGCTTTTTCTCCTATTTTCGGAAGAAGTAGGTGAACTCGCCAAAGCCATCCGCAACCATACTGGACTCTATGCAGAGGTAGAACGGCAGCACAAACAAACCGAACTCGAAGAAGAATTTGCAGATGTGTTTGCCTATCTTTTGGACCTCGCCAACTACTTCAATGTGGATTTGGAGCAAGCCTTTCGAGACAAAGACACCGTGAATCAAACCCGAACATGGGATTGATTTGATAGGCAACCAGCAATATTTTTACCTTTGATTTTCAACAGAATAATGTAGTTCCAATATTTTTTTGTGGACAAGAGTGAACGTTTTCTTCAAGAAAGGTGTACCTGTCAGTATAAATTGCGACCGCACCTACCCTTCAAGACATGCAAAACCACTGCATCGAAACCCAAAAACAAACACTTTAATACACATCAAAATAAGCAAATTATGTCTGAAAATCCTTCAAATTTAGACCGTATGGGCGGCTGGGTTCGCCAATCCCTGACCATCAAACTTCTTTCCATCGGTTTCCTGATTTTGATACTCTTGATTCCGACCACCATGATCAACCATCTCATCACAGAACGGGAAGGTCGTAGAAACCAAACGGTTAGAGAAATCAGCAATACCTGGGGAAATGCCCAAACCGTTTCTGGCCCTGTGCTGACCATTCCCTACAAAAAATACATGGTTACGGAAGATGAAGATGGCAAAACCAAGAAAACGGTCTATACCAAACATGCCCATTTTCTTCCAAATAAGCTGAATATCGAAAGCAATGTCTCACCCGAAATACGTTACCGAGGCATTTACGAAGCCATTCTCTACAATACTCAACTACAATTTACGGGCAACTTCAATGCCCCAGATTTTGGAGCTTTGGCGATTGACGAACAAAATGTGATGTGGGAAGATGCCTTTATCGCTATGGGAATCACCGATATGCGAGGCATACAAGAAAGCATTGAATTGGAGTGGGACAGCACCAAATATTTGTTTGACCCAGGTGTTCCGATTGCAGATATTTTTGGTTCGGGAGTCAGCGTAGGCATGGTATTGAAGGGAAAGACAGGTGAGAAATCTTCTCACACCTTTTCGATGAATATCAACATCAATGGAAGTGGTGCACTCAATTTCCTGCCCTTAGGAAAAGAAACCACCCTTGCGATGCAGTCTAACTGGGGTAGCCCAAGTTTTAGTGGTGCATTTTTGCCCGATGAAAGAAGCATTACCCCAGAACATTTCACTGCCAATTGGAAAGTGCTGCACCTCAACCGAAACTACCCACAACAATGGGTCGGAAAGGCGCACTCTATTGACCAATCCCAATTTGGATTGTCGCTCTTGATGCCCCTCGACCAATACCAAAAAAACGAACGCTCGGTTAAATATGCCATCATGTTTATTTGCCTGACCTTCTTGCTTTTCTTCTTCGTAGAAATCCTAAACACAACCCGCATTCACCCCCTTCAATACCTACTCGTTGGTCTGTCCATTTGCGTTTTCTACCTCTTATTGCTGTCTTTCTCTGAGCAAATAGGCTTCAACAATGCCTATTTTATTGCCAGTGCAGGAGTCATTCTCCTCATTACGATTTACTCCAAAAGCGTGCTGAAAAACAACTTCTTAACGCTCGTGATGTTTGGAACATTGGTCGGTTTATACGGCTTTTTGTATTCCTTACTCCAACTGCAAGACTATGCCCTATTGATGGGAAGTGTTGGCTTGTTTGTGATTTTGGCAGTGGTGATGTACTTGTCTCGTAATATTGATTGGTACACGATTGGGAAGCGACAGAAATAGAGATTTTGTAGAAACTTAATGGGCAACTGATACTTGTATAAAAATATCAGCTAAAGGCTTTTGATTTTTTCCTTCAATTTTTGGGGCTAAAATCAAAAGCCTTTTTTGTTTAAATCTAATCACAACTGCTCTACAAATGATTACATTGTGGAGCGAAATTTGAACATAAAATAAGCATTAACCTTCAATATTGATGAAATTTTCCATTACTCACCACTATCATTAGATTCATCAGTAATCATTTTCAGGATAGGAGATAATTCATACATATTTGCTAATTTGTTATAAAAGCAATGAAAAGTGCTATAAAGATTTGGAGTGAATTACTATTTTGGGCGGCTATTTAAACCTTAAATTTTATTAGATGAAACAAAAAAATATCACCAATACCATTTTGCTTATTCGTCCTGTGGCATTTGATGCCAATGAGCAAACAATGGACTCCAATGCTTTCCAACAAAAAAGAACGGATGAGTCGGGTAAAACCGTGCAAACGAAGGCATTAGAAGAGTTTGATGCCTTTGTGGAAAAGTTACGGTCTTATGGTATTGAGGTGATTGTGTTTGAAGATACTATTGACCCCAGAACGCCTGACTCGATTTTCCCAAACAATTGGGTGTCTTTTCATAGCAATGGACGGGTGATGACCTATCCCATGCAAGCCCTCAACCGAAGACTCGAACGCCGCAAAGACCTGATAGATTCCTT